>RKRZ01000066.1 GCA_007571105.1 Gammaproteobacteria bacterium | reverse complement strand
TCTTGCGCGCTCGCGCACGGAAATGGCTTGAGGAGGTGCGCGCGAAGAAGTTATCGGATCGCATCATTGCTCGGGCCGTACAAGATCTGCCGGAAATCATCCGCCTTGCTGAGATGCCGGTGACTCTGGTTTTGACTTCGGACGGTGAATCCGAAGTGGAGATCTATGGTGTCGGCAAGCTGGGGCGCCTGCAGGAGGAGATTCTCAAATTGGTGCCGGCCGATTACATCGTGGTGGCTTCGCGAGCCGGTTACCGGGATGTCCGAAAGACGCTGAGAGTGCGCCCTGGCAAAAACCCCACGTTGGACATCCGTTGCGTGGAGACTATTCGATGAGCCGCCCGATTCGGACCCAGCCTTATGTGCCGCCGGACTTGGGGCGCGGCCGCTCCCGCAAGCAGCATCGCTTGGGATTGGCACTTGCCACCGCGGCTTTAATTGGGCTGCTTGGCATCGCCGGATACATGGCTTTGCAGGTGCGCTGGGTTACGTTTGAGGTGGAGCCTGTGACAGCGACAGTTCAACTGCAACCGGATTCGCTGACCTATCAGGGACGCTGGATGCTGTGGCCGGGCACCTATGAGGTTTCCGTGTCGGCACAGGGATACTGGCCACGTCAGATGGAATTGGTGGTGAATGAGAGCTCTCCTGAGCGAGTGCACGTGGAGCTTGCGCCGATGTCGGGCGCCTTACGGGTGCGTACACGTCCCGCCGTGGAGGGTGAGGTGTGGCTCAATGGTTCTCAGGCCGGCGCGGTGGATGCACTGATCGAGGGACTGGATGCGGGTACGTATAACGTGGAAGTGCGCGCTCGTGGTTATTATCCGGGAGAAGCCAGTGTCGATGTGCGGGGTTTGGGCCAGTTGGAAGAGTTGGAGATTGCACTCAAGGAGGTGGAAGTCACGCCGGTGTCGACTGTGACGTTTTCAAGCGAACCTGCAGGTGCGGAATTGTTGATTGATGGGTCTTATCGGGGGCGCGCACCGCAAACCATCACGAAAGATGCCGGCGGAACGCTTCAGGTCACGGTACTGGCTCCCGGCTATGAGTCTGCGCAAGTGAAATGGATACTTAAAGAGGGTACGCATCAGCACACCCTGCGCCTGAAGCCGCGTTTGGGTGCTGTTGAGTTGTTTCCGGTTCCAGCGAATGCGACGATCCGGATTGATGGCAAGGTGGAGGTGCGCCGGAATCTCAATCTGCCGCAACGTGGGCACATAGTTGAGGTTTCCGCTCCCGGGCATGCATCGCAAACACATGCAATTACGCCCCATCCCGATGCGCTGACACGCCTGAATGTGCAACTCTTGCCGGAGGCGATCGTCGCCACGTCTCGCAGGCGCAAGGTGGAGCAGGAGATGGGTTTGAACTTTGTCACGTTCCGTCCTTACGAATCCTTTGCGATCAAGACGACGCGCCGCAAGATACCGGTACGTCTGACTCGCCCTTTTGCCATTCTGGACAAAGAGGTCAGCAATGCGTTGTTTCGCAAATATCGCGCCGCTCACAGTTCTGGAGACTTCAAGAAGCGGAGTCTGGACGGAGAGCAGCAGCCAGTAGTACAACTGGATTGGAATGATGCGGCTCTGTTTGCAAATTGGCTGAGTGAGCAGACAGGGGTGATGCCGTTTTATCGCGTGACGGGGGATGCGGTGACAGGATTTGATGCGAGTTCACTGGGGTACCGTTTGCCGACCGAGGCTGAGTGGGTCTGGCTGACAAAGCGCGAAGAGCGCTTTGCATGGGGCGATTCGATGCCGCCCCCCAACCGGTTTGCCAATATGGCGGATAGCAATGCGACGGAATTGTTTCCGGATGCGCCAAGAGAATACAGCGACGGCTTTGCCGTCTCTGCTCCGGTGGGCAGTTTCAAACCGGTGACACAGGGGAAGTTGTATGATTTGCCGGGAAATGTGGCTGAATGGATGCATGATGTGTACGGAAGCGGGCTGACAGTGGTTGCGGGCGAAGGGCTGGTGAATCCCTTGGGAGAGGCGCAAGGCAAGCACCATGTCATTCGGGGCTTCAGTTGGCGCAGTTCGGGACAGAAAGCGCTCAGCTTGACGCATCGCCGCTACGACAGCAAGGGTCGGGACGATGTCGGTTTCCGCTTGGCGTACTATCTGGATTCGCCATGAAACTTCTGATACGGGTTGTTCCTCTGATGCTGTCCGGCATGGTGCTGGCGGATGAGTCTCCGAGTTCTCAAGAACCGCCCAATGCCAAGGAGTCTCCTCCCATAGTGGAAGTGATCACTGGGGAGGAATTGCAGGAACCTGCAAAAAACCCGCCGCCGCGAAGAAAAGTCGTGCCAAAAGAAAAAATCAGTCTGGATGAGGCGGTCGACATGCCGCGGGACATCTGATGCGCCTTTTGAACTTTCAGGAACGTGAAGCCACCTGGCAAGTGCTGGCGTTACTCGTCAGCATGGTCGTGGTGCACGCCATCTATGAGATTGTGGTGCGGCCGACGGCGGAAATCGAATTGCAGCGTCAGGCGGTGTTTGCCGAGGCTGAAGCGCCGCCGGCTGATTTGCCGGAATCCGGCGTGGCGGCGAAAGTTGCTGTGGTGATTAAGGATTATGAGCAGGAAGCGTGTTTCATTGCCTTGTTCTGGGCCTTGGCGATTATGTGGATGAAAGTGCAGAAACTGCGCTTTGCCCGACGTCTTCTAAGTTTCCCCGGGCGCAATGGGGAGGCAAGTTTTCTGGAGACCCGGGATACCGACATGATCCTTTCGCAACCACAGGACCGGGCGAAATTTGCGGATGTGTTGGAACATGTGCGGCAACGGGGTTTTTCGGGGGCCGTTCTGTATCAGGCTGCCGATGCGTGTCTGGATCGTTTTTTCACCACTCATTCAGTGTCGGATGCGACCGCCGCAATGAAGGCGCGTTGCGAAATGGCGGCAGAACGGCAGGACACGGAGCTGGCACTGGTGCGTTATCTGACCTGGGCGATTCCCTCATTGGGTTTTATCGGCACAGTACGCGGCATCAGCGCGGCATTGGGACAGGCAGAGGAAGCGACCCGCGGCAACATCGGGCCGGTGACTGAAAGTCTGGGCGTGGCGTTCAATTCGACTTTCGTGGCTTTGCTCATCAGTTTGATCATCATGTTGCTGCTGCACAAACTGCAGGAAGTGCAGGAATCGTTGGTGCTGGATTCTCAGGAACACTGTCAGCATCACTTGTTGCGTTATCTGCGAGAGCGAGTGAGCGCGGATGTCTCCCCTACTGAGGGTTGACGGCTACCTTCTGGCGCGTGCTGAAAAGGAGTCCTGGCACTCCCAATGGTGTGTTGCGCGCCGGCGCGAGGGAGGAGGGAGATGGCAGTTCGGAACCGGCACGTTGTTGCAGTCCAAACGTGACGGCAACGAAAACAACAGTTATCTCGACAGCCTAGAATCGCACGATATTGGCAGCGGCGGTTCGGACCTGGATCTTGCCTATTGGCACTTGCAACACTTCCTGTCGAGCGCCGACGGCGAGCCGCTTGACGTATTAGCCAGCGCGGCACTGGATATGCCTCGGCTGGAACGCCTGATGGGGGTGTTGGCCGCTTTGGGTCACCGTCCCCGACATGTTCTGCCGCATGCGTTGCTGAGTGTGTGGGACTGGGCTCAGAGAAAGTCTGCTGTATCTGGAATCTACCGGATGGTCGAATTGGGGCGCAGCCGCACGGTGGTCAGCAGGGTTCAGATAGAAAATGGTCACGTGCTGTTGGAGGAGGATCAGACACAAGAATTTGATTTTGGCTTCCAGCAGGTCTTTGCGCGCTGGTTCGAACTTGCGGCACAAGAGTTTGCGTCCAAACATCGTTTCGATGTGCACCGAAACCTGGCTTCGAATCGCGAGGAGTTATTTCGGCAGATGTGTACGGCGAAGTTTGGTCCGGAAAACCACCCGCTGGCTTTGGTGCTTGAATCCCGGGCAATTGCGCTTGATGTGGAATTGTTGACGATTGATTGGCCAGAGAAGTTGTTGGAGAGTGGGGGTGCTGAGTGCTTGCTCGTTTCACCGCTGAGGCAGGAGATGCCGTTACATTCCCCCGGCATCAGTCATCAGGGAGGAATCTCGGGAACGTACCCGGAGGTGGCCATCAGCCAAGCGCGTGCAGTATTGGAAAGCGTCGCCGAGTCAAGTGAGCCGCAGTTGGTTACAGAACTTAGACTGAACTGATGAGCGCCAAGCGCCGCCAACGATTTCTGAATCCGTTCGGGTTGGCATTTCTGGATGTCATGTCCTGCGGTTTGGGCGCTGCGGTACTGCTGTTTTTGATCATTGACCACAATCTTACGGAGCAGGCGTTGGCTTCGGAGAGCGGCGAGGTAGACGTGGTCGCTTTGGAAGAGTCCATCCAGGAGCAAAAAGAGCTTTCCGAACAACATCGTCGGCATACCCGCCAATTGCGCCGGGAACTGGACCGGCTGACCGAGACACGGGTCAAGACTTTGGTGGCTTTGGCTGAGACGCGGGCGAGTGCGGTAGAAGCAGTCGATACAACCGAGTTGGAAAAGGAATTGCGCAAAAAACAGAAACAAGTCCAGGAAGCAAAGAAGAGTCGTCAACTGCGCGACTTTTCCGGAGAAGGCCAACGCCAGTACGTCGCCGGGTTTCGAATTACCGGCAAGCGCATTCTGTTTCTGCTGGATCGCTCTGCCAGCATGCAGGACGAACAGATCGCCACCGTCATCTACAACCAGTTTCTGCCGCTTGAGGATCAACGTCAAAGCCCTAAGTGGCGTTGGGCGCGATCCGTTTTGGAGTGGATGCTTGCAGGAATGCCGCAGGATGCGCAATATCAGGTTTGGGGCTTCGCCACTCAATCTACGCCGGTACTGTCGAGGCTCGGATGGATTGATGCAAGCGACGAAGAGCGGATGCAGGCGGTTATTGATGAAGTTCTCGCCTGGGTGCCGAAAGGCGGCGCGCAGTTGGATAAAACGTTGGAAGAAGTCAACAGACTCAGCCCGCGCCCGGATGCCGTCTACCTGATCACGGACGGTTTGCCTACGCAGGGCAAAGGCTTGACGCTGCTCAAAAGAGGTTTGACCTGGGTTAAAAAATCTCTCGTCAGCCAAGAGGATCGTCTGGGAATTTTCTATCATGCAACCGGAAAAATTTCACGGCCGCCGTTCAACATCGTCTTGCTGCCCCTGGAAGGAGACCCTAAGGCAGC
>RKRZ01000108.1 GCA_007571105.1 Gammaproteobacteria bacterium | reverse complement strand
GTTGATGATGATGACCGGCCTGGATCATCTCACCGCCTTCTCAGCGGTCGCCGCCACACTGAACAACCTCGGCCCCGGACTCGGAGACGTCGCTCAAAACTATGCCTCCATCAGCGATGCAGGAAAGGCCGTGCTGTGCCTCAGCATGCTGTTCGGACGGCTGGAAGTGTTCACGCTGCTGATCATTCTGACGCCGGCGTTCTGGCGGCGCTAAGCCTCAACCACTCCTTCAAAATCAGACCTTCAGGAGCTGAAACAGCCCCGTCAGTCTCGGTGCTGGATCTTCTCCCATTGCGCCACGCCGCCCTCTACCAATCGAAATAACGGATGCGCCTTTGGTGAGGCGACAGCACACAGTTGCGCGTGCCGCTGGGGGTCGCGAACTTCCAACTTGTGCAGAAGATGCTGCCATTCGTAGTGCAGTTGACCGCGCGAGACATCGATGAGTTCTGCTTTTGCATCACCGACGATCCGATTTGTGTCAAATCGGTAATTACGGCGCACGGATTCCTGATGTACGGCGTGCAAATAGGCAGCGATGGACGCCATCGGTGATGACGATGCTCTAAAGCGCAGCAACTGCGGATGCTGGACATACCCTTTTGTCTTGCCCAGCAACACGGCTTGCGCCAACAGCCCTTCTCTCCACACGGCAACCAGGCCCTTGGCATCAAGATAGCAGGGATGGATGCTCCAAAGACGCATGGTCTGGGGATTTCAGCATGGCATCATGGGGAATACAAGGATTCCGGCTCCATCGGCCGCTTGCGAAAACGCGGATAACTCCACCAATATTGAGCCAAGCTGCAGGCAATGCCCTTCTCCACCGTGGCATTGATGCCAATCGCCGCCTCTTCACGATCTTCCGAATACACTCGGGGGTCCACCTCACTCAGACTGAATGCATAGCCGCCCCAGCAACGTCGGGACAATGCGAGCAACACCGTCACATTCTTGCGTCGTGCAAGCCACGACACCAACACCGAAGTATTGGCCGGCACTCCAAAAAACGGGGCCAACACCCCATCCGCCTTGCTGCGGGGCACATGATCCGGCAGCACCCCGACCGCATGCCCTTCATCCAGAGCCTTCATCAATTCCCGGATGCCTGCCAAATCCGCAGGCACCAGCGTCGCGCCCACCTGCTGACGTCCCCGCTTTACGAACTTTTCAAACACCGAAGACTTTAAAGGGCGGTACATGGAATATAACTTCATCTGGCCACTCAGATAAAGCCCACCCATCTCCCAACTACCGAAATGCGGCGTCACGAAAATCACGCTCTCCCTGCGGAGAAGACAGGTTTCAAGCAAGCCCATGCCGGACTTTTTCACCACCCGCGCGTTGATCTGCTCGAGCGACCGACGCCACAGATACGGCATTTCCAGAAATGTGCAGGCCTCGTGCATCACGCTTCGGCAAGCGATCCACCAACGCCAGAATCGGTTCTTTTTCGGAAAACATACCGACAGATTGCGCAGACAGACTCGCCGACGGCGAAAACTGACCCCGAAGAGGAGCAATCCCAGCCCTCTCCCCAGAGTGCGCAACAACATCAGAGGCGTATGGGCCAACACGGACAGGAGGCCCAGCAGAAGGCGAGAGTCAGAAACGTTCATGCAGTCCCTCAACTGTCAGGTATAGAATGCACTTACTGCCGCTGTCGCTCAATGCTGTATCCCGCCATCCGTCCCTATGAGACGCACCGTCTGCAGGTGGATGCGCGGCATGAGTTGTATCTGGAGGAATGCGGAAGTCCCGATGGATTGCCGGTATTATTTTTACACGGCGGCCCGGGCGCCGGGTGCGAGGAATATCACCGCCAGTTTTTTGATCCGGAGAACTACCGGATTATCCTGTTTGACCAGCGCGGAGCCGGGCGCTCCATCCCGCACGCCGATCTTACCGACAATACCACGCCGCATCTGATCAAGGATATTGAGCGCATCCGTGAAGAGTTGCGCATTGATGAGTGGGTGATTTTCGGCGGCTCCTGGGGCTCGACACTGGCGCTGGCGTACACGCAGGCGCACTCCGACCGGGTGTTGGCGCTCATCTTGCGCGGCATCTTCCTGTGCCGTCGAAGCGATCTGCTGTGGTTTTACCAGCAAGGCGCGAACGTTCTGTTCCCCGATTACTGGGACGATTTTCTGGAGCCCATTCCCGAAGCCGAACGCGGAGACATGATGAACGCTTACTACAAGCGGCTGACCGGAAATGATGACTTGGTGTGCATGAAGGCAGCCAAGGCCTGGTCACTCTGGGAGGCGCGCTGCTCCAACCTGCAGCACGACGCACGCGTCATCGAAAGTTTCAGCGAACCGCACACGGCCTTATCTTTGGCGCGGATTGAATGCCACTACTTCGTCAACAACATTTTCCTTGAAGATAATCAGTTGTTGCGTAATTCTGATCGACTCGAGGACATCCCCGGCATTATCGTGCACGGGCGCTATGACATTGTTTGTCCCATTGAGCAGGCTTTTGCGCTGCATCACGCTTGGCCCACCGCACGCCTTGACATTGTGGCGGAAGCCGGGCATTCGGCGCTGGAGGGTGGCATTACCACCGCTTTGGTGGCTGCAATGCGAGAGATTCACGAGCAATTGACCCGGGCCTAACCGCGTATAATGCGCGCCGCCGGAAAACCGGCATTTCCCTCACGTGGCCAGATAGCTCAGTTGGTAGAGCAGAGGACTGAAAATCCTCGTGTCGGCGGTTCGATTCCGTCTCTGGCCACCATCTGAATACCCTTTCTGGGAGTGTTGCAAGGCATTTGGTGTGCTGCATGGCGAGCGAGTGCGCACCGAATCAGAGCGAAAAGTAGACCCGTAGTTCTACTTTGAATCTGCACTTTCCAGAGTGTGGTATCATCGTTTTCCCATAGATCAGGTAAAGAGGGGGTGCCATAATTGACCCACTTGCTACAGAAAAAAAGTTCCTGAAAAGCAATATCGAAGAGCTTGCTGCTAAATTCCTTGGTAAATACTTGCTGATAAAAGGGGAAGAAGTTATGGGAGACTTTGAGACCTATGAGCAAGGCGTCGATTCAGGAGCCAGATTGCTTGGGTCCGGGCCATTTCTTGTGCGATCAGTATTACGCCCAGATGATGCGCAATCGCCAAGTATTCCGGCACTTTCATTAGGAGTGCCTTTCGTTGCCCATCCTTAACACCCGCGTTCAAGCAGACACTCAGGGTGCTGAAAAAAGTTCCTCCGAGGTTATACCAGTAAATATGCTATTAGCCCAGTTTGGGCCTATAGTAAAAGTCACCTTGTCTCTGGTAAGCAGAGAAAATAACGCTATCCATGAAGTCGATGAAAATACCCATGAGCCAGTAAATGGCTCAGCGTTGATAGACACAGGGGCAAGTGTAACTTGCTTTGACCCGGAAGCTGCTACTAAGGCTGGACTTATCATTGCCGATAGCGGGCCCCGACACTCTGCAACTCATACCAACGAAATAGTTCCGATTTATGCAGGCTCATTGCTTATTCATAAGTTGGGATTTGGTGTGAATGTGCACCGCGCTTATGGGGCTAGTTTGAAGGAACAAAACCTAGTTGCGCTTATAGGCAGAGACATCCTCTCAAATTGTATGCTTGTGTATAACGGACCAGACGCTTCTTTCTCTCTCTCAATTTGAGAAGTCGGACATCCGTAACGCCGATTTGCTCGTTATTTGCCATTTTGGACCTAGTTTATTTAAGCGTTTGCCTGATTCTGCGTTCTATGTTTCACGACATCTCTCAAGAAAAGATTCAGATTGCATCATCGAATCGCCAGACACCCTACCTGGAATTCTCTTGCATTAAACATTTCGCATCCAACACATCGAGTCTGTCGCATTAATCCCTGTTACTCTAATTGCAGATCAAGGATGACTCATAGATGTCAGATTGATATACTTCCACTGCCTACAGGCGCATTACTCATGGAACGAAGCATCGAACAGCGGATTCTGGTCAGCCTGCGCAAACTGCTCGCCCAAATTGTCCGCGAACTGACCCCTGAACCGGGGATGAAACACCCGTTGTCGGAACAGACAATCGTGGACATTCGCAAAGCGTTTGAATTAATCTCTGCACGCGAACAGGAATTGCTGAAGGAGTCCGGAATTCAGGCTGAAGAACGGCCACATTACGGCGATACACCCAAGACCACACAGACCGTGTCAATCCAGCGAAACAAGACGGTGCGTCCTTCGTGAACACCGACACTGAAGTCGACCGAGAGCAGTTAGCGCGGCATGTAATGACCGTTCTCGACCAGTGGAGCCTCAACACCGATGAGATTGTCACCCTTCTCGCGCTGTCCGGCAAGGCGCAAAGGCGACAATTGGACCGGTTCCGTGCCGGCAAACCTCTTCCGGATGATCCCAAGCTGATGACTCGGGTTCACCATATTCTCGGCATTGCCGACGCTTTACGCACTTCATTTCCGCGCAACTCCAAAATCGGCGCACGCTGGATGGTAACGCCACACCGCCGCTTCCGCAGTCGCACTCCTCTTTCACTCATGCTTGAAGACGGCGTCAACGGACTGTGCCGCGTGCGGGCAGAATTGGACTGCTCATTTTCTTGGAGACGTTCCCAAGAATAAGTCGAATATCCTGAAATCATGAGTTCTTCATCCACCGAATCTGTTCAAGAAATCACTTCCCCGCTGCGTTCGTATGCGGGTCTGATGGAAATTCGCTCTCTGATCGAACAGGAGTTGGAAGACGTTGACCAGTTATTGCACACGCGTCTGCACTCGGAAGTGGACCTGGCCAACCGCATTGCCAATCACATCATGGGCTCCGGCGGCAAGCGGCTGCGCGCCGCACTGGTGCTGCTGTGCGGCTACGCCTTAGGCGGGCTTCGCAATCGACCTGCCACCCTGATGCTGGCGGGCGTCATCGAACTCATTCATGCGGCTACTTTGTTACACGACGACGTGGTGGATGAGTCCGAGATCCGCCGCGGCCAAGACTCGGCGAATGTTGTTTGGGGAAATGACGCCAGTGTGCTGGCCGGGGACTTTTTCTATTCACGCGCCTTCGTTATGATCGCGGAAATAAATCTCCCCCAGATTACCCAAATCCTGGCAGACGCCAGCAACGCCATTGCCGAAGGAGAACTCCTGGAATTGATGTATGCGCGCCAAACCGATTTCGATGAAACCCTTTACCTGGACATCATCGAGGGCAAGACGGCGAAACTATTCGAGGCCTCCTGCCAGACAGCCGCCTGCATTGAAGGAGCCGATGGTGTGAGTACTCGAGGAG
>RKRZ01000019.1 GCA_007571105.1 Gammaproteobacteria bacterium | reverse complement strand
TATAAGAGACCGATATTGGCGTGCCCCTGATCGGCGATTTTCATTTCAACGGCCACAAACTGCTTGCCGACAATCCGTCCTGCGCCGAGACATTGGATAAATTCCGCGTCAACCCCGGAAACGTCGGACGAGGGAAAGCGCGGGATCCGCATTTCACCCAATTCATCGAACTCGCCTGCAAATACGAAAAGCCGGTGCGCATTGGCGTCAACTGGGGAAGTCTCGACCAAAACCTGCTGGCCGAAATGATGGATGAGAACGCAAAGCTGGATGAACCGCTCGATTCCATGCAGGTGCAGCAAAATGCCACCATCCAGTCTGCCTTGCGCAGCGCGGCAATGGCGGAAGACATTGGCCTGCCGCACAACGCCATCATTCTGTCCTGCAAATTCAGCCGCATCGAGCCGCTGGTGCAGGCTTACACCGCGCTTGCCGCGCAGTGCGATTACCCCTTGCATCTGGGCCTGACCGAAGCCGGCATGGGGCGGCGCGCCATCGTGGCGACCACCACCGCGTTGACGTTGCTGCTGCAACAAGGCATCGGCGATACCCTGCGCGCTTCGCTGACGCCGCTGCCCGGGGGAGACCGCGAAGATGAGGTGCGCGTGGTCTGCGATCTATTGCAAAGCCTGAATTTGCGCCACTTCATGCCCTCCGTGACCGCCTGTCCGGGCTGTGGACGCACCACCAGCGACTTCTTCCGCCGCCTGGCACGCGATATTGAACAGAACATTGCCAGCGACATGCCCGAGTGGCGTCGGCAATATCCCGGCGTCGCCAACATGACGGTGGCGGTTATGGGATGCGTGGTCAACGGTCCCGGGGAAAGCCGGCATGCCAATATCGGCATCAGCCTGCCCGGCTCCAACGAAAACCCCGGCGCTCCGGTCTATGTTGACGGCGAACGGATGCGCACACTGCGCGGCGATCACATTGCGGAGGAATTCCGGGAAATGCTGGATGAATACGTGCAACAACGCTACGGCAACCCCAGCGAATCCAAACTTTAATTCAACGACTGCCCCACAGTCACCCCCGCTATGACCATTCGCTCCTTTGAAGGTCAACACCCCCGCATCGCCGATTCTGTTTACATCGATGAACAGGCGCTGGTGCTTGGCGACGTGCACATCGGCGAAGACAGTTCTGTATGGCCAATGACCGTCCTGCGCGGGGACGTGCACTCGATTCGCGTCGGTGCGCGCACCAACATTCAGGATTGCAGCGTCGTGCACATCGCGCATGACTGTGAATACACCCCCGGGGGCATTCCGACCCTCATCGGGGACGACGTCACCATCGGACACAACGCCGTCGTGCATGCCTGTGAAATTGGCGACCGCTGCTTGATCGGCATTGGGGCCACCGTGCTCGACGGCTGCGTCATTCCACCCGACACTATGATTGGCGCCGGCTGTTTGGTGCCGCCGGGGAAGACTTTGGATAGCGGTTGCCTGTGGATTGGCAGTCCCGCACGGAAATTGCGCGAACTGAATGATGCTGAATTGGAGTACATCCGCTATTCTGCCGCGCATTATGTCGACAACAAGAACCGCTTTCTAGCCGAATACGCCCCGAAATTATCATGACCGACTCCGCAAAACGCCAAGGATTCAGCACCCGCGCCGTTCACGCCGGCACTACGCCGGACCCGACTACCGGTGCGCGCGTGCCGCCGATTCATCAGTCGGTTGCCTTTGTATTTCGAGACGTCGAGCATGCCGCCAATCTGTTCAACCTCGATGAGGCGGGGTTCATCTATTCGCGACTGACCAACCCAACCGTCAGCACGTTGCAGGACCGGCTTGCCGATCTCGAGGGCGGCGCCGGCGCGGTCTGCACAGCCTCCGGCCATGCTGCGCAAATGCTCTCCCTGTTTGGGCTGATGCGCGCAGGCGATGAATTTGTCGCTTCCAACAAGTTGTACGGCGGTTCAATCACGCAATTCGGACACGCCTTTGCGCGACTGGGCTGGACGGTGCGTTTCGTCGATCCAGATGACCCGGAAACAGTGCGCGGAGCCTGCAATGATCGGACCCGAGCCATCTTCAGCGAAAGCCTAGCGAATCCCGGCGGCATCATGTGCGACATTGAGAGCCTAGCCAAGATCGCCCACGAGAACGCCATCCCCTTGATCATTGACAACACGCTGGCCACGCCCGTGCTGTGCAACCCCATCGCGTACGGCGCCGATCTGGTGGTGCATTCAACAACCAAGTTCCTGTCCGGACACGGACACGCCATCGGCGGCGCAATCATTGACTCCGGGACTTTTGATTGGGTTGCAAGCGGCAAGTTCCCGCATCTGACAGATCCGAATCCGGCTTACCATGGAACTTCCTTTGTCGAGAAATTCGGCGAACTCGCCTACACGGTCTACTCCATTGCCGTCAGCCTGCGGGATCTGGGTCCCACCATGTCCGCCGATATTGCAGCCCGCACCCTGACCGGAATCGAAACCCTGCCCTTGCGCGTGAAGAAACATTGCGAGAATGCGCAGGCCACCGCTGAATGGTTGCAAAAACACGAACAGGTTGAATGGGTGTCGTATGCCGGCCTGCCGGAAGACCCGTATTACGAGCGCGCCCAGCGCTATTGCCCCGATGGAGCCGGTGCAGTCTTCACCTTCGGCGTACGCGGCGGTTACGAGGCGGGGGTGAAGGTGGTGGAGAACGTAACACTGTTTTCGCACTTGGCAAACATCGGCGATACCCGATCCCTTATCGTGCATCCGGCATCAACCACACACCGGCAACTCAGCGATGAACAAAAAACCGCAGCCGGAGCCGGACCTGAAGTGATCCGGATTTCCGTCGGCATTGAAGACATCGACGACATCCTGGCGGATCTGGAACAAGCACTTGCCGTCGCAACTGGAGGATAATCAAATGACCCCCAAAGAAGTGATTGAGGCCTATTTCGCCGCATGGGATGCTCATGATCCGCAAGCGGTCGTCGCCTTGTTCGCCGATGGCGGCAGTTATGAGGACCCCGTCACTGGCAGCCCATTGACCGGAGACGCCATCGGGGAATATGCAAAAGGCTTATTCGCCGCTTTTCCTGATCTCAAACTGGAATTAATCTCCCAAGCCCCCACCAGCACCGGACAGATTGCGGTGCCCTGGCTGTTATTCGGCACCCACCAGGGACCGTTGGGTGAGATGGAGGCAACCGGACGATCTGTCGTCTTGCAGGGATGCGACTACATCGAGGTTGAGGACGAGAAATTGCGGCTGGTCTATGGCACATTCAGTGTCGACAATCTCATGCAGCAATTGAGTTGAGGTTCATGCGCGTCACGGTCAACGGACAAGCCCACAGCCTTCCCGATGCGGCGACGATTCCGCAATTGATCGACTGCCTGCAACTCACAGGACGCCTCGCCGTCGAAGTCAATCACAGCGTTATCCCCCGCTCACGCTGGGAACAGCACCTGCTGCAGGAAGGAGACCGGGTGGAGGTGGTACGCGCTGTGGGAGGGGGCTGAAATGGATGACGCATTAGTAATTGCCGGGCGCGAATACCGTTCGCGCCTGCTCATTGGCACCGGCAAATACCGAGACCTGGAGCAAACCCGGGAAGCCGTGGAAGCCTCCGGTGCCGAAATCATCACCGTTGCCCTTCGTCGAAGCAACATTGGCCAGGATCCGGACGCGCCCAATTTGCTGGACGTAATCCCTCCGGATCGTTACACGATTCTGCCGAATACCGCCGGCTGCTACACAACCGAGGATGCCTTGCGCGTCTGCCGACTGGCCCGCGAACTGCTGGACGGACACACACTGGTCAAATTGGAAGTCCTGGGACATCCGGATCTGCTCTACCCGGATGTCGCGCAAACTTTGCAGGCTGCCGAGATTCTGGTCTCGGAAGGGTTTGACGTGATGGTCTACACCAATGATGATCCGGTCGTCGCCCGGCAACTGGCGGAAGCCGGCTGCATTGCCGTCATGCCGCTGGCCGCACCGATTGGCTCCGGTCGGGGAATCCGCAATCCGGACAACTTGCAAATCATTCTGGAAGAGGCCACCACGCCGATTCTTGTGGACGCCGGAGTCGGCACAGCATCGGACGCCGCTATTGCCATGGAATTGGGATGCGATGGCGTGTTGATGAACACCGCGATTGCCGAAGCCAAAGAGCCCGTTCGCATGGCTCGTGCCATGCGCCTGGCCGTTGAAGCGGGACGTCTCGCCTGGCGCGCCGGGCGAATGCCGCAACGGCAATTCGCCCAAGCCTCAAGTCCTCCCGAAGACACTCTGGAATGAGCGACGGCGCCAGCCCGCATCGCCATATCCGCTCGTTTGTTCACCGCGCGCGGCGCCTTTCGGGCAGAAAGCAGGCGGATTACAAAAAACAATTTGATCAGTTTGGCATTGCCGTCCCCTCCGGAGGCTTCAACCCGGCGTCACACTTCCCTCAAACCGGGCCGCTAACTTTGGAAATCGGCTTCGGACACGCCGAGGTTCTGTTGCAGGAAGCACAAGCCTTCCCGGAGCGCAATTTCTTGGGGCTGGAAGTCTATGAACCCGCACTGGCGCGTCTTTTGCGGGAAATTGAACGATTGGAATTTGAAAATCTTCGTGTCATCCGCGGCGATGCCGCACAGTTGCTGCCCTTGTTCCCATCGCATTGCCTCAATCGGCTTCGCATTCTGTTCCCGGACCCATGGCCGAAACGACGGCACTGGAAACGGAGATTGCTGCAGAAGCCTTTTATGCGTGAATGCGCTCGGGTGCTCATGACCGGCGGGCATCTGCATATGGCAACCGACTGGGAAGACTACGCAGAGCAGATTCGATCGCTATTGGATGGACAACCCGAATGGACATTGGAGTCGGCATTGCCCGAACGGCCACAGACACACTATGAGCATCGCGCCCTGCGCCTGAAACACTCGATCTATGAGTGGCTGGCGCAACGAAATTGAATGCTATTCGCCCTCGATCTGGCGCAATTTGTACCACGCCCATCCTGCCAAAACAGGCAACAAGAGCCAACCGTAAGGATAAGCAATCCTGTCTGAGAAGAACAGTACGAGTGTTGCCACCCAGAATGCCAAGACTACCGCAAAGACTGTGCGCAAAATTTTGGGGTCGTCCAGCACCGTACTTCTGTCCCCCACAGTTTCTTATTCAAAAGTCTAACACAAAGGGAAAACCGACTATCAAAGAAGTCTGAGAATGATTTTTGTCAACTTTCCCCTATAATTCCCAAAAATTCTAAAAAACAACTAGCATTTACCTTCAAAATCAATTTTATGAGCATTATGAA
>RKRZ01000072.1 GCA_007571105.1 Gammaproteobacteria bacterium | reverse complement strand
GACCGATGGTGTTGTTGATTTTGTGGGCGCCGGTATGGTTCAGGTCTTCGCGCTTGAGCCAGATTTGCGCACCCCCGACTTCCCGACTCAGGCGTTCGGCGAAATACACAGGCGATGGGCGCCCAACATAATGCTTCAGATCAGCCTCGAATGCTTGCCAGAACGCTGAATCGTCGCGAGTTGCGCGATACAGTTCCGCCAACTCGTCGAGTGGGCGCACCAGCGTCTCGGCCACGTAGCGGCCGCCATAGGCTCCAAAGCGTCCCGCGGCATCCGGTTGCGCGTAGGATTTATCCGACACGTCGCACCTCCTGCACAAAGGCCTCCATTTTCGCAGGATCCTTGCGTCCAGGTTCAGACTCCACGCCGCTGCTGACGTCAACGGCCCATGGACGTACTTGTCGGATCGCTTGGGCGACGTTGTCCGGATTCAGGCCGCCGGCCAGAATCAGGGGGCGTCCATCTTCTGTGGAGATTGCCGCCCAATCGAAGGTTTCGCCGTGGCCGCCGGATTCTCCGGCTTTATGGCTGTCGAGCAGAAAGCCGGCCGCTTCGGGGTAGTGGCTCTGGGCATCCGAAAGGGCATTCGGGTCTTGCATGGCGACTGCTCGAATCCATGGGCCATTGAAGGTTGCGCACAACGCAGGGGATTCAGTGCCGTGAAACTGGATGAAGTCCGGGCGCAATTTCTCGATGAGGTGTCCGAGGAAATCTTCATCAGGGTTCAGCACGACCGCGCAGGCGCTTACGAATGGCGGCAAGGATGCACGAATTTCGCAGGCCCGCTCAAGGCTTAAATGCCGTGGGCTCGGTTCATGGAAGACCAGACCGATGCAGTCGGCGCCGGCTTCGGCGGCAGATTGGGCATCTTGCAGGGAGGTGATGCCGCAGATTTTTATGCGAACAGTCATGGGTTTGGGCTCACGGCACTTAAAAATTATGTGTCTGGTGTTCAATAGCCAGTTATTTGGCCGCAATACCGTTTGGAGGCAACGCAACTGCCGAAATATCGGTTTGAGTGAAATCATCGCCTTTATACAACAGCGGCTCACTGGTTTCCTTGGCAAGGGCATACGCGAAACAATCGCCGAAATTTAGTGCCGCCGGATGGTTCCCTTTACCAAAACGTCTCCATGCACTGCGCGCTGCTGAAAGATGCTCGACAGTAACTGGTATTGGCTCAATCCTGGCATATTTCAGGAAAGCGTCCAATTCGTGGCCTGCCTTTGCACCTCCACGACTCTCAACTACGATCGATGTTTCCAACATGTTCGCCACCGACATACGGCACACAGCTGCAGTCAAAACTGCCGCCTCATAGCGTTCTGCATCAGATTCTCGGTTCAGAATGGAGAGCAGGGCCGAGCTGTCAAGAATCACTTCGGCAATCCATGCTCGTCATAAAGCATGTCTCCATGCTCTATAGCAGATGGTCCAGGCCCCATAAGCTTTGCACAGCGTTCCGCAATGGCGCGCAACTCCCGAGCACGATGCTCAAGGCTGTCTTTGCGCTGCTCTCGCTCCAGACGCTCGCGCAGAGCGATGGTGATCGCAGCTGTTTTGGTCTCGCCAGTCAATTGCGCCAACTTTCCCGCAAGTCGACATGTTTCGTCATTCTTGATGTTGAGTCCCATCATTAACACCTGAGGGTATATGGAGTGATAATATTCTACCTTAACATGTTTCTGAGTTTATGCACGACATTAAACAGCCCCGAAAGTTGCGCACAACGAGAGAGGCTCAGTGCCATTGGTCATGGGTTTGGGCTCACAGCGCTGTAGTTCGGGGTCCACAAGGGCGGTGGGATGTCGAATTCGGGGGGATAGTTCACGCGCACCAGATACAAGCCATCGGGTGCCATGGTAACTCCGCCAGCCGTGCGGTCCCGCATGTTTAGCAATTCGCCAATCCATTCAACTGACTTTTCACCGCTTCCGACGCACACCAAGGAGCCCGTCAGGATGCGCACCATATGCTGCAAGAATCCATCCGCCTCTACGTCCACATGAATGAAATCTCCGTGTTCGCTGACATCCAGCCGATGCACGGTACGCACGGGTTCGCTCGCCTGGCATCCGGCGCCGCGGAAACTGCTGAAGTCATGGCGGCCAAGTAGGGCTTGTGCGGCCTCGTGCATTCGGGAGACATCGAGAGTCTGATACGTGCAGAGCACGCGGTGGGCAAGCAGTCCCGGTGCGCAATGGCGATGCAGGATGATGTAGCGGTAGTGGCGGCGAGCGGCCGAATAGCGGGCATGAAAATTCTCGGGAACCGATTTGACCCAACTGACGCTGATGGTATTCGGCAGGTGGGAGCCCGCACCGCGCAGCCAGGCACGGGTGTCACGTTGAGCGCTGGTGTCGAAATGGATCACTTGTCCTGCGGCATGCACGCCGGTGTCGGTTCGCCCGGATGCAACGACTTCGATCGGCTGGTCGGCGACGGCCGAGAGCGCGTGTTCTACGGTGCTTTGAATGCTGGCGGCATGGCCTTGTCTTTGCCAGCCGTGAAATGCCGTGCCGTCGTACTCAATGCCGCAAGCAATCCGGGCCATAGGAAGTGCAGGTGACCGCGGACGGAGGCGCGCGTTCAGTTATCCATGATTCGGGCACGCAATTGTCTGGCTTCCTCGCGTTCCTCCGGGTTGCCCCGAGTCAGGACTTCCTCGACGAACGGCAGGGCCAGTTTCGGGTTGCCCATTTCGATATGCGCGCGCGCTAAATCAAGCATCGAGGAGACTTTCTGTTTGGCGTTGGTCGGGTCTTCGGTGATGCTTTCCCGGATCAGGCGCGCACGGCGATAACGGCGCAGAACGAGAAGCGCGAGATACAGGCCGCCCAGAATTGCGGCAATGCTCAGGAAGGCAAACCATAGCGCGTGAATGCCGTACACCGTGGTGCCGTCGCCGCTGTCTGGAATTGTAGGCGCCACCGCTTCATTCTGTTCGTCAAGGGGCGGCGACTCGATGCCGGAGTCTTCTGCGGTATCGGACTTCACCTCGTCTGTCTGACGACGCTCTGTCCGGGAGGCTGTTTCTGAGACTTCGGGTTCGGGAATACTTTCGTCCTCGGGGACTGTGTTGTCGGCTACTTCAGCTGGCGCAATGCTGATTTTTCCCGCATCCATCTGGGCTTGAGGGGGGGATTCATCTTGTGCCGAAGCTGTCGCGGTCGGGGCAGAGGTGTTTTGTACGATTTTCGTTCCCAAAGGCGATAGGCGCAAGGGCCGCATACGCAGCGCGGTGCGGTCGATCTCTCCCGCCTTGAATTGCCGCCAGCGCGTGTTTTGCCGCGCGACTTCAGTCCGCACATACTCCGGACTTAGAGAAAGATGCGCGATGTCTTCTTTGCTTGGGATCACCACATCCAGATCGGCGCGCAGCAGATTGATGTTGTCGCTCAGGAAAGAGCGGCGATTGAAACTTTGAATGGCCAGCATCAAGGTGTTGAGATCAACATCCAGTTCGCGATAGTAGAGCAGGCTGATTTCTATCAAAGTGTCGCCGTGCTGGACGTCATGAAGGGGCTGCTCTGCCGTCCTTGCGGTTGGCTTTTGACAGGGCGGTAACTCAATTTGCTGGTAGACCTCCACATCTTCGGCCTCTTGCTGGACCAACAGAAGTTCCGTGCCGTGTTCGGGCAAAGCGTTGGTCAGACGAATCTCGGTGCGACCATCGGATTGATGCTGGACGGCGATGGTGTGGAGCCATTCGGGATAGGCTCTGCTGAGGTCGTCGTAGTCTTGGCTGGAAGCAATGTGGATCGGTGGAGTCTCGGGCAATTGAAAGATGATGCTTGCGGTGCAGTCGGAGTAGACGCGAACGTGTTGTGTGCCTTCTTGTGCGTGCAGCGGCAGGGCCGCACAGATAAATAGAAGGAAGGCCAGGCGTTTCATGGCTCCTTCTCTTGCTCGAGCCACAGTTCGGCGATTTGTACGCTGTTGGTGGCTGCTCCTTTGCGTAAGTTGTCGCTCACAACCCACAGATCCAGGCCACGGGGATGTGACAAATCCTGGCGAATGCGGCCCACGAACACCGCATCATGGCCTTCGGCTTCCACGGCTGCTGTGGGATAGCCCCCATCGTGCGCCTCGTCCATCACCACGACGCCGGGGGCTTGCTGCAACAGTTCACGGGCGCGTTCAGCGCTCAGGGGAGTGCGCGTCTCAATGTGGACGGCTTCAGAATGGCCGTAGTAGACCGGCACGCGCACGGCGGTCGGATTGACGCCGATGTTGTCATCTTCCAGGATTTTCTGCGTTTCCCAGATCATTTTCATTTCTTCTCGGGTGTATCCATTATCTTGGAAATCATCGATGTGGGGGAGCGCGTTGAATGCGATCTGGGAAGGATAAACCCGGCAATCAAGCGCCTGCCCGTCGAGGGCATTTCGGCTCTGTGTGCGCAGCTCTTCAATGGCCGCCTGGCCGGTGCCGGAGACGGCCTGATACGTGGCGACATTGATGCGATCGATGCACGCTTCGTCGTATGGCGGCTTCAGGGCGACCGTCATCTGAATGGTGGAGCAGTTGGGGTTGGCGATGATGCCGCGCTGTTTCCAGTCGGCAATGCGCGCCGCGTTGCACTCCGGCACAATCAATGGGACGTCCGCGTCATAGCGGTAGCAGGAGGTGTTGTCGATCACCACGCAGCCGGCGTCAACGGCGCGCGGCGCGTGCTTGCGCGAAGGGGCGGTACCGGCAGAAAACAGCGCGATGCATACCTGGCTGAAGTCAAACTCCTCCAGAGCCTGCACTTCAATGGATTGATCGCGGAATTGCAGGGATTTGCCGCGTGAGCGGGCGCTGGCAACCAAAAATAACTGATCGACTGGAAAATTTCGCTCTTCCAGTACCGTACGCATCACATTGCCGACTGCACCAGTTGCGCCGACAATGGCAACGTTGACGGGCTTCACGATGGCTGTCCTGCCAGGGCTTCGCAGACCGCGTCTCCCATTTCTGCCGTGCTGACGGAGGGGCCGCCCCCAGCCAGATCGGCAGTTCGCAGACCATTCTCAAGCACCGTACCCACCGCGGCATCGACTGCGTCAGCAGTATCCGCCTGGCGAAGAGAATAACGCAACATCATGCCGACCGACAAGATCATGGCCAGCGGGTTGGCGGTTTGCGTCCCGGCCAGATCCGGGGCCGATCCATGCACAGGCTCGTACATTCCCTGATTGCGCTCGTTGATTGAGGCTGAGGGCAGCAGGCCGATGGAGCCGGTCAGTTGTGCAGCAATGTCGGACAGGATGTCGCCGAACAGATTGCCGGTCAGCACGACATCGAATTGAGTGGGTTGGGCGACGAG
>RKRZ01000195.1 GCA_007571105.1 Gammaproteobacteria bacterium | reverse complement strand
GTACAGACGCAGGCGCACCTCGCCCGCCACCTCCCGCTGGCTGTGGTCGATCAACTGCTGCAGCGCTTCCCGCTCCGGACTGAACCAGTAGCCGTTATAGATCAGCGTGGCATAGCGCGGCATCATTTCTTCCTTGAGATGCGCCACTTCACGATCCAGCACCAGTGACTCAAGAGCCCGGTGCGCCGCCAGCAACACCGTGCCGCCAGGAGTTTCATAGCAGCCGCGGGATTTTAGGCCCAGATAGCGGTTTTCGATCATGTCCACCCGTCCCACGCCATGTTTTGCCGCTACCGCATTGAGCCGTTCCAGCAAGGTGACCGGGTCCAGCGCTTCGCCGTCGAGAGAGACCGCATCGCCGGCCTCAAACCCGAGGCACACGGATTCCGGCTCATCAGGAGCCTGCCGGGGGTCCTGCGTCCAGCGCCACATGTCCTCAGGCGCTGAGATGTCGGGGTCTTCAAGAACGCCCCCTTCGTAAGAGATGTGCAGCATATTGGCGTCCATCGAGTACAGGCTTTTGCCTTCGGCGTCCCGCTCGACTTCAATGTCGTGCTGTTCGGCGTAGTCCAGCAGGTCGCTGCGGGAGTTGAGCGTCCACTCTCTCCACGGGGCGATCACGTGCAGTTCTGGCGCGAGTGCGCCCACCGCCAATTCAAAGCGGACTTGATCATTTCCCTTGCCGGTGGCGCCATGCGCAATGGCACCCGCGCTGCACTCGTGTGCGATGCGGACCATTTCTGCCGCGATCAGCGGCCGCGCAATGGCCGTGCCCAGCAAGTACTGGCCTTCGTACAGAGGATTGGCCCGCAACATCGGGAAGATGTAGTCGCGTACGAAAGGCAGGCGCAAGTCAACGATCCGAATGTCATCAATGCCAAATGCCGCGGCGCGCTGGCGCGCTGATTCCAGGTCTTCTTGCTGGCCCAGATCGGCAGTGAACGTGACGACTTCGCAGTCGTACTGTTCCTGCAGCCATTTCAGAATAATGGAGGTGTCCAGCCCGCCGGAATAGGCGAGCACAATCTTGCGAGGCGTGGGCATGAGGCGAGGGCGAAGCACGCGGTTAGCGTATTATAGGCGGGCGAGTGGACGGGGGCGCATTTCAATGACAGGAATCAGCATGGAAAGCCGTTTCCGCGGCTTCTTGCCGGTCGCGGTGGATGTCGAGACTGGCGGGCTGGTCCCGGAGACGGACGCGCTGTTGGAGATTGCCGCGGTCTTGTTTGATATGGACTCGGAAGGCTGCCTGTCGCCTCGCGAACCGATTCAGGCGGCCGTGCTTCCCTTCGAGGGCGCGCGCATGGATCCGGTGTCACTCGAAATGCTGAGTTTTGATCCCCATGATCCCCAGCGGGATGCGGTTTCCGAGCAGGAAGCGCTAGAGCGCATGTTTCGACCGATCCGCAAAGCGGTTCGGGAGCACCATTGCCAGCGTGCGGTGCTGTTGGGGCACAATGCGGCTTTTGATCTGGCGGTGGTGCACGCTGCAGCCGCCCGTTGCGGCATCAAGCGCAATCCTTTTCACCCGTTCAGCACTCTTGATACGGTAAGTCTCGGTGCGGTGGCCTACGGGCAGACCGTACTGGCGCGGATTGCGCCGTTAGCCGGGCTCGAATGGGACTCGAGCCGAGCGCACAGCGCAGACTATGATGCCTGGATGACCGCGCAGATTTTCTGTCGCGTCGTCAACGATTGGCGCGACCGCTACTCGGGCCCAACCCCGGGCGCCGCGTAGCGGCGGGCCGTCTCAGGAATCGTCGTCGGGACGAACGTCCTGTACTTTCTTCTTCAATTCGCCGCTTTGGTGCAGCTCCAGCATGATGTCGCAACCGCCGATCAGCTCCCCATTGATGTACAGTTGAGGAAAAGTCGGCCAATCCGCGTACTTTGGCAGATCCTGGAATATTTCCGGGTCCATCAGGACATTGACGTAGGCGAATTCCTCGCCGCATTCCATTAGGGCTTGCGCGGCGCGGCTGGAGAAGCCGCACTGCGGCATTTGCGGCGTGCCTTTCATGTACAGCACGACCGGGTTGCTGGTGACCTGCTCGCGGATGCGTTCCAATGCGCTCATTCTTCACTCGTGGTCGGGTCGATGGTGCTGCGAATTTCCGAAATCTGGTTGGCCGGAAAGCCGCCTTGCTCGGCATGCTCCCGAATCGCCTCTTCATTCGGGGCGATGTAGGTGCAGTAAATCTTGTCGTCCGTCACATGGCTTTCAAGCCATTGAATCTGCGGTCCCATGCTGTTGAGTACGCTGCAGGACTTCTGTGAAATGCCGCGAAGCTCTTCGGCAGACAGTTGCCCGGCTCCAGGAACCTCACGCTCAATGATGTATTTGGGCATGCGTGTCTCCTAATATGATTTTGGGTGGGTTAATTGGATCGAATAAGCCGCCAGGCGGCTTGAGTTATTGTGCCACATTCGCCTTGATGCGGCACTTGGAAAATGGGCATTCAGCATCCATATAGTAGAATACGGAAAACCCGATTTCAGAGGAGAAAATCAGCCATGACTCCGTCCCGCACCCTGACCGTTGGCATCCCGGCACTGGCGGCCAATCAGGTCCTTCGCAACACCTATGTGCTGCTGTCGATGACGCTGCTGTTCAGCGCATTCATGGCGAGCATTTCCATGATCTTTCAGTGGCCTTATCCCGGCCTGATTCTGACGCTGGTGGGCTATTTTGGCCTGTTGTACCTGACCAGTCGCTATCGAAACAGTGGTTTGGGATTGCTGTTCGTGTTCGCCCTGACCGGCTTCATGGGGGCCACCCTGGGGCCGATTCTCAATGCCTACCTCACCTACTCGAACACCGGCGCACAACTGGTGGCGACGGCACTGGGAATGACCGGCGTGATTTTCCTGGCGCTGTCGGCCTACGTGCTGGTGACGCGAAAGGATTTCAGCTTTATGGGCGGCATGCTGTTTATCGGCATTCTGGTCGCTTTTCTGGCCGGATTGGGACTGGTCGCCGCGGCGGCGTTTGGCATGCAAGTGTCGGGCGCGATGTTGGGCATATCGGCCATGTTCGTGTTGTTGATGAGCGGCCTGATTCTGTACCAGACCAGCGAAATCATCCATGGCGGGGAGACCAACTACATCATGGCCACGGTGACGCTGTTTGTCGCCCTGTTCAATCTGTTCACGTCACTGCTGCATCTGTTGACTGCCTTCGGAGACGAATAATCCGAGATTGCCGCGGTAAAGTGGCGCAATCGTCTGCTGGAGTCAGCCTAGCTTTCAAGTTCGCATGAGCGTGCCCGCAGATACTTCCTTGCACGGCCTGTGGTCGAAGCGCACCGCGTTCATGTTCGCGGCGGTGGGCTCCGCGGTGGGCTTGGGGAATATCTGGAAATTCCCGTACATGACCGGAGAATCCGGCGGTGGCGCTTTTGTTCTGATTTATCTTCTGTGCGTCATCTTCATCGGTCTGCCGGTGATGATGGCCGAGATCACGCTGGGGCAGCGCGGTCGGCACAGTCCGGTGCAGACCATGCGCCGCTTGGCGACAGAGGACGGCAATTCGCAGGGCTGGCAGATTATCGGCTGGATGGGAATGCTTGCCGGCGTCATGATCCTGTCGTTCTATGTGGTGATTGCCGGATGGACGGTGGCGTATCTGATCGACAGCGTCCGCGGGGTCTTCGACGGCTTTGACGCGGCCGCCGCATCCGCACATTGGGAGGCTCTGGTTGGCAGTCCACAACGATTAATTCTGTGGCATACCGTGATGACCGTGTTGACGGCCTGGGTGATTATGCGTGGCGTCAATCGGGGAATCGAGCATGCCACGACCATTTTGATGCCGTCCCTGTTTGCGCTGTTGCTGTTGCTGGTCGGTTATGCCGCTTTGTATGGCGAATTTCTGCAAGGCCTGCGCTACCTGTTCGTGTTTGACTTCTCCCAGATCAATCCGGACGTCACGCTCAAGGCAATGGGTCAGGCGTTTTTCTCGCTCAGTGTCGGAATGGGGGCGATCATGGTGTACGGAGCTTACTTGCCGCGCAAGTTTTCCATTCCGGAAGCGGCGACGGTGGTGGTCAGCGCCGACATGATGGTGGCGTTGTTGATGGGGGTGGCTCTGTTTCCCATCGTGTTTGCCAGCGGTTTTGAGCCCAGTGCTGATCCGGGGCTGATCTTCCAGGCTCTGGTGCTTGCTTTTGATCAGATGCCGGGAGGCTGGTTGATCGGCACATTATTCTTTGCCCTGACCATGATTGCTGCCTGGACTTCGGCGATTTCCCTGTTGGAGCCAATCGTCTCCTGGATGGTGGATTCCCGCAACATGCGGCGCTGTTCAGCGACGGCTTTGTGCGCCGCGATTGTCTGGGTGGCTGGTCTCGGCACGGTATTCTCGTTCAATATCGCGAGTGGTCCGGAATGGCAACTCTACGGCAAGAACTTTTTTCACTGGATGGACTATCTGGCTTCGAACATTATGTTGCCCGTCGGGGGAATTTTGATCTCACTTTATGCGGGCTGGATGGTGCGTCGAGAGGTCATGCAGGCGCAGATAAACATCGATCACACGACGGTATTCTATGGCTGGCTGTGGCTGATCCGGGTGGTAGTCCCGCTGTCTATTTTCCTAGTGCTGCTGCGCGGCCTTGGAATTCTCTAGGCGATCCGAGAGTGCAGGTTTCTCGTGTCGAGCAGGTGCCGTACCTGCCCAGTGAACTCTATAAGCTAGTCAACGACATCGAGACCTACTCGAACTTTCTTCCCTGGTGCTCCAAGTCGGAGGTGTTGAACCGCGACGAGGAGGCGGTGGTTGCCCGGCTTTACATATCGCGCGGAGGTTTTCAGACCTCGTTTACGACGCGCAACGTGTTGGTTCCGGACAAGCGAATTGACATGCACCTGCTGGATGGCCCATTCAAGAAATTGCATGGAGTCTGGACTTTTGAGAGAGAGCCGCAAGGGTGCCGGGTCGAGTTTGACATGGAGTTCAAGTTTTCGGCTCCTTGGACCTTGCTGGGAGGGCCGCTGATCTTCTCGGAGATTTGTGACCGGATGGTTGAAGCCTTTATAGAGGAAGCGGCGCGTCGCCAACTGCCGGGACCATGAAGATCGAGTGGATCAACCCTCTGCAGGCGCGCCCGACGGTGCAGTCGCTGGAAGTGCCGGAAGGGATTCGGGTGCGCGAAGTGCTGGAGCGCGTTGGCTGGCGTGAGCCTGAAGGCGAAGACGGAAGTTGGGGAATCGGCGTATTTGGACGCGAGGTGGATGGTGATTATCGGCTGAGTGAGGGGGACCGCCTGGAACTTTGCCCGCCATTGGCGCAATCCCCGATGGAAGCGCGGCGTCAGCGCGCGGTCGC
>RKRZ01000144.1 GCA_007571105.1 Gammaproteobacteria bacterium | reverse complement strand
TCGCGCGGCGTCTGCGTCGGGAATCGCCGACTGCAGAATTGCCAATCATTATGTTGACGGCTCGGGGTGAAGAAGCGGACCGTATCTGCGGCTTTGAGTGCGGCGCAGACGACTATATTGCCAAGCCCTTCTCTCCACGAGAGTTAGTCGCACGCATTAATGCGTTGCTGCGGCGCACCTCCCCGCACGTGTCCAATACCCTGCTCGAACACAGCATCATCAAGTTGGATGCTGCCTGCCATGAAGTTTGGGTCGGCAAAAAGCGAGTCGAGCTCGGACCGACAGAATTCAGGCTGCTGCGGTTCCTGATGGCGCATCCGAATCGGGTGTACAATCGAAACCAACTGCTCGATCAGGTCTGGAGCCAAAACAGTTATATTGAAGAACGCACCATTGACGTGCACATCCTGCGGCTTCGTAAGGCCTTGGGCAAGAAAGGAGCACCTTATGTGCACACCGTTCGCGGGGTCGGCTACCAGTTCAATACATCCCCATCCGAGAAGTCGAAGAAAAAGTCCAAGAAACGGTCTCGAGCCGCCTGAGTCCGTGTGAAGCGTTCCACGCTCCTTGCCGAGGTATCCCGCCTGCTGATACTGGTTGCCATCGGCACCACAGTGGGCGCCTTGGCCCAAGCGCCGGCCTGGGGCTTTGGCTTGACTCTATTGATCCTGACGTTCTGGCATGTCCTGCAAGGATGGCGAGTGCTGACGTGGTGGCGAGACGACCGCCCTCTGCCTCATAGCCTGCTGACCCCGTTGTGGCAAGACTGGGTTACCGAACTCACACGCACACGCCAGCACGAAAAGAAGGAGAAATCGCACCGCCAGCGTCTGCAGCGATCCTTTGACGCCTTATCCATGGCTCTGCCCGACGCCGCTGTTGTGGTTGATTCTAACCTGCACATCGAGTGGTACAACAAGGCCGCAGAAACCTTGTTTGGCTTGCAGGAAAACGATCGCGGCCGCGTCCTCACTCATGTCGTGCGTCACCCGGACCTGACGCAATATTTGCAATCCGGAGATTTTGCCTTGCCTCTTGAGTTGGAAACCTTCGCCGACACTCAGCATCCCTTAGGGATACAAGTGACGGTCCTGGATCAGCACACCCGCATGATTACCTTTGTGGATCTGACTCACGGACTGCGCCTGGATCGTCTGCGCCAAGAATTTGTCGCCAACGTCTCGCACGAAATCAAGAGCCCGCTAACCGTTGTCACTGGCTATCTGGAAACCCTGAATGAGCATCCCGATGAGGTCCCGGACCCGAGCATCCTGCACAAAATGTCCCGCCAGTGCCTGCGGATGCGGCGCTTGGTCGATGACCTGCTGGAGTTATCGCGTCTGGAAGCAAGTGAGTTGCGCGAATCTGAGATGGAAAATGTCGACTTGCCCACCCTCGCCCGTGAGGTGCAACAAGACGCACAAACCCTGACTTCTGAGACATTGCACGAAATCCGACTCGACGGAGAGGACGACGTGAGCGTTCTCGGGCGCCAAAAAGAATTGTACAGCGCGCTGTTCAACCTGGTCAGCAACGCGCTACGCTATTCGCCAGAAGGCTCCAAAATCATCATCAAATGGCGGCGGAAACAAAACAACACCCGCCTGTCCATCATCGACCACGGCATCGGCATTCCCAAGGAACATATTTCCCGGATCACCGAACGCTTCTACCGAGTCGACAAGGCCCGCTCTCGAGACACCGGAGGCACCGGACTGGGCCTCGCCATCGTCAAGCACATCCTGCAACGCCACGGAGCGCGGCTGCAAATCGACAGTGAGGAAGGCAGCGGCACCACTTTCACCTGCGTGTTTCCCAACCCGCAAGCAGACCGCTTTCGCAGCGGAAAAGAGAATTAGCCGAAACGGCCGGTAATGTACTCTTCGGTCAGTTGATGCTTCGGCATCGTGAAGATGTCCTTGGTCGGCCCGACTTCCACCAAGTACCCTAAGTGAAAATACGCGGTGCGCTGCGACACACGCGCCGCCTGCTGCATCGAGTGCGTGACGATTGCGATGGAAAACTTATAGCGCAACTCGTCAATCAACTCTTCAATCTTGGCAGTGGCAATCGGGTCCAGTGCCGAGCACGGCTCGTCCATCAGGATGACTTCCGGACTGACGGCAATCGCCCGGGCGATACACAAGCGCTGCTGCTGACCGCCGGAGAGACCGGTGCCGGGCTGGTCCAGCCGGTCCTTGACTTCATCGAGCAGGCCCGCACGGCTGAGCGAGGTGTGCACGATTTCCTCGAGTTCGTCGCGGTGACTGACCAATCCGTGAATCCGCGGGCCGTATGCGACATTGTCAAAGATGGATTTGGGGAACGGATTGGGTTTCTGGAACACCATCCCGACGCGCGCGCGCAACAGCACCGGGTCCATTTTGCGCGAGTAAATGTTCTGCCCATCCATTTCGACCTGGCCGGTCACTCGGCATCCCTCAATGGTGTCGTTCATCCGATTGAGGCAGCGCAGCAACGTGGTCTTGCCGCATCCTGAAGGCCCGATCATGGCCAGCACTTCGTTGGAGCCGATGTCCAGGCTGACATTGAAGATTGCCTGTTTCTCTCCGTAGAATACATCGACCTCCTTCACCCGCATGCTTGGATTTTTGCAGGTGACATCACCGACTGTGGCGTGATCCGCAGCAATCTTCTGGCCGGCCGCGAAATCGACCTCACTCAACTGGTCCGTCAAGGGAATCGTCAAAGTTTCTGTAGCATCCACTGTCTATTATCCGTATTTCAAAGTCATTTGGAAAACGGTCTCAAAGCTTTTTGGCAATTTTCTTGCGCAAATAAACCGCCGTGGCGTTCATGGCAATCAAAAAGGCTAACAGCACCATAATGGCAGCGGAAGTTCGCTCGGTAAACGCACGTTCCGGGCTGTCCGACCACAGAAAAATTTGCACCGGCAAAGCCGTGGCCGGATCGGTAAATCCCTGCGGCGGTTCCACAATGAACGCCACCATGCCGATCATCAGAAGCGGCGCACTTTCCCCCAGCGCCTGCGCCATGCCAATGATGGTGCCGGTGAGCATTCCCGGCATGGCAATCGGCAGCACGTGGTGAAAGACCGCCTGCATTCGTGACGCGCCGACGCCGAGCGCGGCCTCCTTGATGGAAGGCGGCACGGATTGAATCGAAGCCCGAGACGTGATGATAATCGTGGGCAAGGTCATCAACGTCAGCACCAATCCGCCCACCACCGCAGTCGAACGCGGCAAGCCAAACAAATTGATAAAAATCGCCAACCCTAAAAGTCCGAAAATGATTGACGGGACTGCCGCCAGGTTGTTGATGTTGATCTCGATCAGATCAATGAACCGGTTGCGCGGCGCAAATTCCTCCAGATACACCGCAGCGCCGACACCAATCGGGAACGACAGCAACAAAGTGACCAGCAGCATAAAGAAGGAGCCGCTCAACGCCCCAAAAATGCCGGCCTGCTCCGGCTCTCGGGAATCGCCGGCGGTGAAGAAATTCGTGTTGAAACGCCGCTCAATGATGCCGGCCTCTATCAGGCGATCGACATAAGCGATGACGCGATCATTCAGGCGGCGTTCGCTTTCCGGCAGCGTGCGGTCGATGTAGTCTTTCATCAGCATGTCTATGTCGTCATCAGCAATCAGCCAGATGTCTCGAGTCGTGCCGATCAGCTCCGGGTTCTCCTGCACCATTGCGCGCAAGTCCAGTGCCGAACCCTCACTGAGAATCGAGGCTACTTCGCGACGTTGCCTGCGTTCGGTGGCTTCCGGGAATTGCTGATACAGTGCGTTTTTCGCCAAGGCCCAGTAATTCGCCCTGAACAGGGCGTCTTCAGAGCGCGTGCCCTGCGGGTCAATCACCGCCGGATCAAAATAAACCGGCAACTCGATATAGGTCTGCCCAAAGGCCTTGTAGCCATTCGCGATGATGCTGCCAAACAGCAGCAGCAAAAACGACATGCCCAAAAGGATGGCAACGATGCCATAGACACGGAAACGCTTCTCAGCGCGTTGCCGGCGCGCGAGACCCTGGCGAATCCGTTCGGTCGGGGTCATTCGTACTGCTCCCGATACTTGCGCACCACATACAGGGCGATGAAGTTGAGCACCAGTGTGACAAAGAACAGCGTCAACCCAAGAGCGAAGGCTGCCAAGGTCTTGGGACTGTCGAATTCCTGATCACCCACCAGCAAGGACACAATTTGCACGGTGACCGTGGTCACCGCTTCCAGCGGATTGGCCGTCAGGTTGGCAAACAAGCCGGCCGCCATCACCACAATCATCGTCTCGCCAATGGCCCGAGAAATGGCCAACAAAAGACCTCCGATGATGCCGGGCAATGCCGCCGGTAGGATCACCCTCCGCATGGTCTCGGAGTGCGTCGCCCCCATTCCCAGCGAACCGTCTCGCATCGCGCTTGGGACTGCCGAGATGACATCATCCGACAGCGACGACACAAACGGAATAATCATCACTCCCATCACAAAGCCCGCGGCCAAGGCACTTTCGGACGCAACATTCAGGCCAATGGACTCGCCGAAGCCGCGCAATGCCGGAGCGACCACGATGGCGGCGAAGAATCCATACACCACGGTCGGCACCCCCGCCAGAATTTCAAGCAGCGGCTTGATGGCAGCATGCATTTTGGGTGAGGCGTACTCGGACAAGTAAATCGCCGACATCAAACCGACTGGAGCGGCCACCAGCATGGCAATGAAGGAGATCAACAAAGTTCCCGCGAATAGCGGCACCGTGCCGAATGCGCCGCTGGAGCCAACCTGATCCTCGCGGATGGCCATCTGCGGACTCCATTCCGTGCCGAACAGAAACTCAGTGACAGAAACGGTCTGGAAAAATCGGCTGGCCTCAAACAGCACCGACAGCACAATGCCGATGGTCGTGAAAATCGCCAACATGGAGCACAGCAAGAGAAATCCGCGCACCGCTGCTTCCACCTGGACGCGCGCCGAGATTTTCGGCGTCAGAAACTTCAGCGTCAACGCCGCACTGGCGGCAAATACGGACAGGCAGACCGCCGTCAAAGCCATATTCGCCGTCTGCGACAATTCCCGGTAACGATCGGCGGCCATGCGCACCGGATCGCTTGCCAATTGATAACTGATCGGACTCTCGATTGCGTTGCGAATGTCGCCGACCAGAAATTCGGGGGTTACCTCCAGAGACTCCGCGTCCGGCAGCATCGCAACCACCTGTCCCATCAGAATTTCGGACTCGAAAATCATCCACAGCGCATACACCATCAGTGCAGGGGCTCCGGCCCAGAGTGCTCCCAGGACACCAAAATATTCGGGCAGGGAATTGAGGCGGGCGACGCCTTCGCGCCGGGCCTGTTGCAACAGG
>RKRZ01000063.1 GCA_007571105.1 Gammaproteobacteria bacterium | reverse complement strand
GCATCCCGCCGCCGTATTCGTCAATCAATTCTCGCGCGCTGATGCCGGCAGGCGCCAGATAGACGCCTGGGTTTTGAATGCGGCCGCTGAGGGAGTAGGAGCGCAAGCCGTGGCATCCTCGCCGGCCTTGGCTTGCATACCAGTCGGCGCCCTGATCCAGAATTTTCGGAATCCATAGCAGAGTTTCCAGATTATGCTCCAAAGTGGGGCGGCCGAATAAGCCGGATTCTGCAATGAACGGAGGGCGCAGTCGGGGCATGCCGCGGCGTCCCTCCATGGATTCGATCATTGCGGATTCCTCGCCGCAGATATAAGCCCCGGCGCCGCGCCGCAACTCGATGTCGGGCAATGCCAACTCGCTTTCGCACAGCTGTTGCAGCAACTCATGGAGCATGAGGCGCAAGCCTGTGTATTCGTCTCGAATGTAGAGATAAATCGTCTCCGCTTCGACCAGATGGGCTGCGATCAGCATGCCCTCGAGAAACGTATGAGGTTCTCGTTCAAGCCAATACCGATCTTTGAAGGTTCCGGGCTCGCCTTCATCGATATTGACTGCGAGCAGACGGGGAGTCGGGTAGTTGCGCACAATCTTCCATTTTTGCGCGGCCGGGAAGCCGGCACCGCCCAGTCCTCTGAGCCCCGCGCGTTCGATGGTCTCGATAATCTCATCGGCTTCCAGCATTCCGTCGCAAAGGCGCAGGTAGTGCTGATAAGCCCCGTCTTCTCGTGCTTCTGAATAACCAGGGGCGGATGGGGGAATATCCTCCAGACTCTGGCACGCAAGTGCGTCAGCGACTTTGTCTGCGGTTGCGCCTCCTATGGGATGCTGGCGCACGACCGCAACGGGAGTTGTATCGCATCGACCCACGCAGGAGACTCGTTGAATGCGCACTTCGGGGAAGCGCTCGGTGAGTGTTTCCGCCAATGCGTCCGCGCCTGCCATGGCGCAACTGATCGAATCGCATATTCGTACAGTAATTTCCGGCGGGGGCGGTTGGTCATCGACGAGCACATCGAAGTGGTGATAGAACGACGCCACCTCGTAGACTTCTGCGACAGACAGCTGCAACCAGTCCGCGAGTGCGATCAGATGATCGGAAGACAGGTGGCCGTAATGGTCTTGGATGACATGCAAATGTTCGAGCAGCAGGTCGCGACGGGGTGGCAGGGCTTCCAATAGAGGTGCAATTTCTGCCTGCACCTCGGCATTTATGCGGCGTCCGCGTCGCGGGCGTTTTGAGGCAGGTGCCGGAGGCATGGTCTAGGGCAGGAAAGAGGCGAAAAACTCTTGCGCTTCGGCCGAGTCCCATTCTCGAATGCCGCTGACCCAGTAGCGCGCATGACCCTCCGCATCGATCAGAAACGTCGTTGGCAACGCCTGAATCCTCCAGTCATCCAGGGCCAGGTTCGTATCCATCAGAATGGTGAAACTGACGGGCGTCTCGGCCAAAAACTGGTCCATGTCGCTGGAAGGACCCGAATGGATGCCGATGACCTCGAATCGTTCGCTGCCCAAAGCCTGATGCAGACGCTCAAGCGCTGGCATCTCCTCACGACACGGCGCGCACCAGGTGGCCCAGAAATTGATCAGCAGTACTTGACCGCGGTGCTGGCTTAGTTGCCAGTGATTGCCCTCGAGATCGGGCAGGGCAAAGTCGGGAGCCAGCCGGCCGGAGGCCGGGTTCATCAATCCAACGGGATCCTGCGATTGCGAGTAATAGAAATACCCCAAGGCGGCAAATGCCGCGGCGAGAATCAATGCGACAGCAATCTGCAGGTTGCGATTCATTGCTCGATTCCCAAAGTGTTTTCGTGCGCCCAGTTCGGGTCGTGCGCGCTCAGGTCGCCAATCGGCGCGGCAAAAGCGTCGGCGACGATCTCCGGCACTGTGGAGCCCGTCAGGGAGTGCAGGAAGGCTTCCAGGTCCTGTTTTTCCTGCGTATTGAGTCCCAGGGGCGAAATGAGAGGGGAGAGCAATTCGTTGGCAACCCCTCCCCGATCGTAGAAGTCAATAACCTCGCGCAGCGTACTGAGTTGCCCGTTGTGCATGTATGGGGCGGTCAGGGCGATATTCCGCAAGCCTTGCGTTCGAAATTTCCAACGATCATTGGGATTCTCTGTCACCCGGTAGAGACCAAGGTCATTGGGGAGCTTCTGTTGCGTGACGGCTTCGATTTTCTTATTGTCTACATCGACGAAAACGCCGGGAGCGAGTTGCACGCGCGTGGTTTTGGATTGCGTCTCGGGCCCGATTTCCTTGTCAAAGGACACTGCGTAGCCGAGCCCGGTGTTGTGAAATTTGTTGTCGGTGAATAAAGCGTGGTCCTTGCTGACCGTGTGGCAGACAATGCAACGCCCCTTGCCGGAGAACACGGAAAAGCCGCGTTTCACGGCATCATCCACCGCGTTGGGCTGATTGCCGAAATGCCAGCGGTCGAATGGAGAATCTGCGGCAAGCAGCGTGCGTTGATAACTGGCCAGAGCCTGGCCGACGGTCAGGATGCTGGGTCCGGCACCCTCGAAGGCCTGCTCAAACAGCCCGTCGTAGTCTTGCATGCGCTTGATTTTGTTGACCACCCAACCGATTGAAGGCGCGGCCATTTCGTTGTGTGCCGTGATGGGTTGCCAGACCTGGTTCTCCAGACTGAATTCACGCCCGTCCAGAAACAGTCGCGTCAGATAAGCGCTGTTGTACAAGGTTGGAGAGTTGCGCAGCACCGAGCGGCCTTCGACCCCGACGGCCGTGCGCATTTCGTTATTGGTGAAGCCCTGTTCCGGGATGTGGCAGGTCGCGCAAGCGAAGGTATCGTTGATTGATAGGCGGCGGTCAAAGAACAGTTTGCGGCCCAGATCAATCTTGGGCCGGGTCAGCGGGTTACCGGCAGGAACGGGAACCGGAGGGAGGCCGAGCGGGGGATTTTGTGCGAAGCGGATCAGGTCTTTTTTGATGCCGCGCCGCTTCAGCAGACTGCGCGATCGGGTTACGTAGTCCTCGCTTTCATAGCCCTCCTTGACATCGCCCGGCCCTTCGGTGTGCGTGCGGTCGAATTGCTGTGGAGAATCCACCTCTCCGCTGGTTTGCGCATGGATCAGTGTTGCTGTGGCACAACCCCATGCAACACCGATAAAAATTCCGAAGCCGCTCCACGAATGGCGCATGGCCACACTCAACTGGATGATGTCTCCATCAAGAGCGTTTCCAAATCGCTCAGCAGGATGTCGGGATGCAGGAATGAGACGCTGTAGATATTGCGGATGCGCAGGTCGTGGTCAATCAGATAGACGCGCAGCATGTGAGCAAAATCGCCGGTGTAGTTGCCGTCTTCGTCGTATTCGCGCAGGGTGTACTGGCCGTAGTCCTCCAAAATGGGTTGCAGGGCTTCACGATCGGCCGTCGTCAGAAATTTCCAGTCGACGCCGTTACCACCAAGCCCTTGGCCGAAATTCCGCATTACCTCTGGAGTGTCATGATCTGGATCAAAGGACATTGAGAGCAGTCGGGAGGCGGCAGCAAGCTCGGGGCGCTTCTGCAGTTTGGCCTGGAGTTTGTGGAAGACCGCGTTGGCCAGCGGGCAGCCATTGAGGTCCGAGCATTTGGTGTAGATAAAACTGAACAGCACCAGACGATCTCCCATCAGCTCGAATAATTGCGTCGCGCGCCCATTCTCGAGCAGCACTTCGCCATCTGAGGCCCGCATGATGGGAGGCAATGCGTAAGTTCCGGGTTTGGGAGTCTCGTAGTTCAGGGTGCGCCATCCGGGAGCCAGGATTTCGGCTCTCTGCTCCGCTGCCATTGCGGTGGCGATCAAGAGCAGGACGGCTGGAGCAATCAGAAGTCGGATATGGTTGATGCGTGTCATTGCTCGGAAGGGATGAAACGGTAACGTAATTGTACGCTGTCGGTTCCAAAGCGACCTAAAAAAGCCGCCCCCGAAGGGGCGGCCTTATGTGCCCTGATTGAAGCCCGAAGGCGTCAATCTTTTTATTCTGCGCTGGCGACGCGGTCGTCTGACGGACGCTTGCCGTAGAGGGCGTAGGCACCAAAGCGCATCTGGTGCGAACGTCCAAGTTTTTCGGCATAGAAGTCAATCGTCCACTGGTGATCCAATTTTTCGCCATCCCAGTGATACAGTTTGACGTACTGTTCGTCGGCTTCTCCGGTCTTATCCCAGTTGTTCAACAGGGAGCTGGAGAAGTAGACGCGCTCGCCATCCCAGCTTTGCGAAACCATATTGACTTGGCTTCCGATCGCTTCTTCAAAAACCTGCTTGGAGTTACGCGGGTCTGAGATGTCGAAGTAGCGGGTCTTGCCGTCCATGAACGTGTTGATCCACAGGCCGGTGTCGTCGGCCGTAATGGAAATATCCACCGGCAATGGAATGGAGGAAGGATCGCCAACATCGGCGACGGCTTCGCCGTGCCATTCTCCATCCTCACCCTCATACAGCAGCCAGAGCTGTGAAGTCAGCGCTGTGGTGGTGAAGCAATAGCGGTGCTCCGGGTCCCATGCGCAACGGATTTCCAGAGGTGCGCCCGGCACGTCCAGAACCTTGATGGGGGTGCGCTCGTGCATGTTCCAGACCACCATCGTGTTGCCGAAGCGAGTCATGGCCTCTGAGTCTTGCAGCATCTGGCCGAAGTCCATCATGTAGTTGGACCAGCCGGTGAAGGAAGAGGTGAGCATGACATTGCTCTCAGCCTTCACGCGCACGTCATAGCCGTAGCCGTCTGCATGCTGGCCCGTCTTGACGGCGCCACGCAGGTCTTCATCCGTCGGCATCCAGTGAGAGGCAACGAATTCGCCGTTGTTGTTGTATTCCGCCAGTCCGGTTCGACCGCCATGGTCGACATTGTTGGACAGGGCCGAGATCATGATGCGGCCCGGCAACGCGTAGAAAGTGTGGGGTCCCACCATGCCGCCGGTCTTTTCGACGAAATCGGTGATGACCTTATGCAAAGTAGGTTGACGCGGGTTGGAGTGAATGTCGAAGACAAAGATCTTGTTCGAATCCAGACCGCCGGCCCACAGATATTTGCGATCGTCTGAAAGTCCGGAGTGATGCGCCTCGTTGCGCCCTCCGACGGACAATACGCTGACCACGGACCCGTAGGTGGCCGAGTCAGGGTTTGCGTCAATTGTGACCAACTTGTCCTGCTCGTCACCGATATTTTCGACCCCGAGCGTCCAGACGTAGACGTAATCTTCTTGGCCTTGAATCTTGGCGATGTAGGGGGACATGCAGGTCTCGTCAGCTTGCGCCGGCAGAGTCCAAGCCATTGTGGCCGCCATCACCAGGCCTGTGCTAAAAAAGAGTTTTCTCATAGTTTCCTCGTTCAGGTTTTATGTTGT
>RKRZ01000200.1 GCA_007571105.1 Gammaproteobacteria bacterium | reverse complement strand
ATTCCACCGGACAGCGGAGAGACTTACATGCGTTTTGCTTTCTGCGGTCGGTTGGTTGGAGAATGCTCAAATCAATCACTGGATGAAGGCATCGTCCGTGTCGCCTGGATGCTGCGGAATGAAGTCGCAACACTGGACCCGCAACGGCGGCGCAGCCCGCTGGTGTTGCAATGCATTGATGATTATCTCGCCGGCATCCGGCACCCGCTATCACTGCTGAACCAATTCTGTTAGTGCTGTGGGAGGGCTTGTTCTCGTCGGGATGTCCGGGGGCGTCGACTCTGCCGTCGCTGCCTGGCAGCTGCTTGAAGATGGACACGCGGTCGAAGCGCTGTTCATGAAAAACTGGGAGGAAGACGATACCGCATCCTACTGTTCAGCAGCCGCTGATTTAGAAGATGCTGAAACAGTATGTGAGATTTTGGGCATTCGGCTGCATATGGTTAATTTCGCAGCCGAATATTGGGATCGCGTGTTTCAACTGTTTCTGCAGGAATACTCTGCCGGGCGCACCCCGAACCCGGATGTTCTGTGCAATCGGGAAATCAAGTTTCGCCTGTTTGCCGAACATGCACGCAATTTGGGAGCCGAGACCATTGCAACCGGACATTACGCCGGCGTGCAACACAATGGCACAAGCCAATTGCTGACGGCAACGGATTCCGACAAGGATCAGACGTATTTCTTGCATCTGCTTGATCAGAAGCAATTGCAGAATGTTCGCTTCCCACTCCAGTCGTGGAAGAAAAGCGAAGTACGAACAAAAGCGAAAGAATTAAAGTTTCCAGTCCACAACAAAAAAGACAGCACCGGAATTTGTTTCATCGGCGAGCGGCGTTTCCAGAATTTTCTGGAACGCTACCTGTCAAAAGAACCCGGCCCGATTCTCGATGAAGAGAGAAACGAGATCGGCAAGCATGCTGGGTTAGCTTTCTATACCCTCGGTCAGCGAAAAGGTTTGGGCATTGGCGGCATTCCCGATGCCGCCGAGTCTCCGTGGTATGTATACGAAAAGAAATTTGAAGAAAATCAGCTATTTGTCACACAAAATAAACAACATTCCAAGTTGAATTATCGAGACATCGAAATTGAGGCTCCGCACTGGATTTCCGGGGGGGCACCAGTCCGGAAAGACCTGCAAGCGCGCATCCGGCATCGACAACCCCTACAGCCATGCAAAATTGAGTGGGGCCAGAAAGCCTCGCGCGTTGTGTTCAAACAGAACCAATGGAGCCCGGCGCCCGGCCAATCCGTCGTTTTTTATGATGGTAATGTGTGTTTAGGCGGTGCCGTAATTCAGTAGACACGCACGATTGTACGCTCGGATACAGGGATCTCTACTGTATAATTTGATGCACGGATTGAGCGGATTCGCCCTCTATTTCTCTAGCCTTTCTAATGGTTGCGCGACCCTTGCAAATTCGGGGCCGTTGCTAGAGATTTCACTGCGCAGCCACCGCAAATAGATTCGACAGGAGAAGAATTTATGGACAACAGTTTTGATGCACGAAGCATCCTTCAAGTCGGAGATGCCAACTATCAAATTTTCAACCTCGCGAAACTCGATGGGTCGCAACATCTCCCCTTCTCTCTGAAAATTCTGCTTGAAAACCTCCTGCGTTATGAAGATGGCCGCACAGTCACGGCCGACGACATTGACGCCCTGCTGAACTGGAACCCAACTGCGGACACCAGTCGTGAAATTGCTTTTCGCCCTGCCCGCGTATTGATGCAAGACTTCACTGGCGTACCTGCTGTTGTTGATTTGGCTGCCATGCGTGACGCCATCAGCGCATTGGGAGGCGATCCCGAGCGCATCAATCCCCTACAGCCTGCAGAACTGGTCATTGATCACTCGGTTCAAGTTGATCGCTTTGCCAGTGATCAAGCATTCGATCTCAATGCCAAACTCGAATTCAGCCGCAACCAGGAGCGCTACCGTTTTCTCAAATGGGGTCAGGGAGCATTCAGCAATTTCAAAGTCGTGCCTCCGGACACCGGCATCGTGCATCAAGTCAACCTGGAATACCTCGCTCGTGTGGTATTTGCTAAGGAACAAGACGGCGTACTGCAAGCCTATCCCGATACCCTGGTGGGAACAGATTCACATACCACAATGATCAATGGCATTGGAGTACTCGGCTGGGGCGTTGGCGGAATTGAAGCAGAAGCCTCAATGCTCGGTCAGCCCATCTCCATGCTGATTCCACGTGTGGTTGGCTTCAAATTGCACGGCACATTGCCGGAAGGAGCCACCGGCACCGATCTGGTGTTGATGATCGTCCAGATGCTGCGAGCGCATGGGGTGGTCGGGAAGTTCGTAGAGTTCTATGGCGATGGCCTTGCGCAACTTTCCATCGGCGACCGCGCGACCATTGCCAACATGGCCCCGGAATACGGAGCGACCTGTGGGTTGTTCCCAATTGACGAAGAGACTTTGGGATATTTGCGATTGACGGGACGCGAAGACAGCCAAATTGCGCGCGTTGAAGCGTATGCGAAAGAACAAGGCATGTGGCGCAGCGATCTCGATGCCTCATACAGTGAAATGTTGGAATTGGATTTGAGCCAAGTCGAGCCGTGCCTGGCAGGCCCCAAGCGGCCACAAGATCGCGTGTTGCTTCGCCAAGCATCACAAGAATTCAAAACCTCACTGCAAACCATCAACGAGCAACGCGGCAAAACGGAAAGTGCTGCTGCGCAAGCGGAAATCGATGGTGAGACCTGCGATCTTCGCGATGGCATGGTTGCAATTGCTGCAATCACTTCCTGCACCAACACCTCAAACCCGAGCGTGATGATTGGGGCCGGTCTGGTTGCCCAAAAAGCTGTCGCACTTGGTCTGAAAACTCGTCCCTGGGTCAAAACCTCGCTTGCTCCAGGCTCACGCGTGGTCACGGATTATCTGGAGCGCGCCAACTTGATGGAGCCACTCAAAGAATTGGGCTTTCATTTGGTGGGCTATGGATGCACGACCTGCATCGGAAACTCAGGGCCCCTGCCCGATCAAATTTCCGAATTGATTGCCGAACATAATTTGACCGCTACTTCTGTACTGTCCGGCAATCGGAATTTTGAAGGCCGAATTCATGCTCAAGTGCTAATGAACTACTTGGCTTCTCCGCCATTAGTCGTTGCCTATGCCATTGCCGGGCACATGGATCTGGACCTCTATGCCGACCCGATTGCAACCGCGCCTGATGGAACGGAGGTCTTTCTAAAAGACATTTGGCCGTCCCAACAGGAGGTCAGCGAAGTCCTCAAGCAAGTCCTTGATGCCGATCAGTTCAAAGACAGCTACGATGCCGTCTTCGCCGGCGACGACAATTGGGCGAAACTCGACGCCGTCACCGACCGAATCTACGAATGGCCGGATTCCACCTACGTATCCCACCCACCTTACTTCGAGAACATCTCGATGGAAGTGGGAACCTTCTCTGACATCACTGGCGCGCGCGTTCTGGCCTGGCTGGGAGACTCGGTCACGACCGACCACATTTCGCCTGCCGGCGCTATTGCTGAGGACAGCCCGGCCGGCCGTTATCTAAAAGGACGCGGTGTCCAGGTATCTGATTTCAACTCCTACGGTTCCCGCCGCGGCAATCACGAAGTGATGATGCGCGGAACTTTTGCCAACATCCGGCTGCGCAATCGTCTGGCCAATGGAGTCGAAGGCGGCGTCACACGCCACCTGCCGGACGGCGAGCTCATGTCCATCTACGATGCAGCCATGCAATACCGCGATGAAGGCATTCCCTTGATTGTTCTTGCCGGCAAGGAGTACGGTTGCGGCTCTTCACGCGATTGGGCTGCCAAAGGCCCCCGCCTGCAAGGCGTCCGCGCCGTGATTGCGGAGAGTTACGAGCGCATTCATCGTTCTAATTTGATCGGCATGGGCATCCTGCCGCTTCAATTCGCATCAGGTGAGAATGCTGAATCTCTGGGGCTTAGCAGTGAAGAGTTGTTTGATGTCGGGGGGCTTGCCGATGCTGAGCATATGCCTGAAACCTTAGAAGTGACGGCGCACTCCTCCAATGGCGGTGGCTCCAAGACGTTTACAGCAACGGTGCGCATCGATACCCCTCAGGAGGTCGAGTACTACCGCCACGGTGGCATTCTGCATTACGTCCTGCGGCAATTAGCCGCCTGACTTTTCAGGATTGGATCCCGCCGCGCGTCAACGCCGCGGCATCCAGCAACCGACGCAATTCCTCTTCGGGCATCCCTGTCTGCTCACAAGCCACTTCCAGCACCGTGCGCCCTTCCGCATAAGCCTGTTTGGCAATCGCTGCTCCCTTCTCATAACCAATCACCGTATTGAGCGCAGTCACCAAAATCGGGTTGCGCTCCAATGAAGCACGCAGAACCTCTTCATTGACTTCAAAATCCGCTATTGCGCGATCTGCAAGAAGTCTGCATACATTAGAAATAATTTCAATACTTTGCAACAAGTTATAAGCAATTACTGGAAGCATTACATTGAGCTGGAAGTTCCCGGCTTGTCCGGCAACCGCAATCGTTGCATCATTCCCGATGACTTGAGCGGCGACCATTGTGGTGGCTTCGGGAATGACCGGATTAACCTTCCCGGGCATGATGCTGCTACCGGGCTGCAGACTTGGCAAAGTAATTTCGCCAAGCCCCGCCAGTGGACCCGAGTTCATCCAGCGCAAATCATTTGCAATTTTTGTCAGGCTCACGGCAAGCGTGCGCAATTGCCCGCTGACCTCTACTGCCGTGTCCTGAGCAGCCAGCGCCTCAAACTTGTCTGGTTTGCTGACAAATTCAATGTCGGTCAATTTGTTGATTGCATCAACGAAAGCATCTGTAAATCCTTCTGGCGCATTGATTCCACTGCCGACAGCTGTGCCGCCCTGAGCCAATTCTGCAGACGCGGCAGCGTGCCGCGCACCCGATCGCGGCTGTAATCAATCTGGCTCGCCCACGCCCCCACTTCCTGGGACAAACGGATGGGCATCGCGTCCATCAAATGGGTACGTCCAGTTTTGATTTGAGCATCCAAGCTTTCTGCCTTGGCAGTCAACACTTGGTGCAAGTGGTCCAATGCCGGCAACAATTGCCGATGAATTGCGATGGCAGCACTGACATGAATGGTCGTAGGGATCACATCATTGGAACTCTGACTCATATTGACGTCATCATTCGGGTGAACGGATTCGCCCGTCGCATGCGCGATAACCTCGTTGGCATTCATATTGGAACTGGTGCCTGAGCCGGTCTGAAACACATCCACCGGAAACTGCGCATCATGCTCACCGTCAGCAATCTGCTGGGCCGCTGATGCAATGGCCTGAGCCTTGCCCGCATCCAATAGCCCCAGTGCGGCATTGGCTTCTGCACAAGCACGTTTCACCAGCCCTAAGCCCAGCAAAAAGCCGCGGGGCATCCGCAAGCCGCTCACCGGGAAGTTCTCAACAGCCCGCTGGGTCTGTGCTCCATAGAGAGCATCGCTGGGCACTTGCACTTCGCCCATGCTGTCTTTTTCAGTTCGGAATTCGGTCATTTCTGCGCGCTGTCAGTGACTTGTGAAACACAAGCACACAGACCTGTAAAGTCGCTGGCTAGTATAATTAATTGCGCGTGAACATGCCCCATAAGCCGCACACTTGAAGAATTCTCCCCTCACAGCCCTTTCTCCCGTCGATGGACGCTATTACGACAACACGGGGGACCGTCTGCGGCAATTATTTTCTGAATATGGGTTGATTCATCACCGACTGGAAGTCGAGATCCACTGGCTTCTCGCACTTTCCCAATCCCCTGACATCACTGAAGTTCCAGCACTATCTAACGACGCGACCAAGCGTCTGCGTTCGATTGTAGAGAAGTTCTCTCCAGATTCGGCGCAGCAGGTCAAGGAGATTGAGCAAAAGACCAATCACGACGTAAAAGCGCTTGAGTATTACTTGCGCGAACAGTTGTCTGAAGATGAAGAACTGGCGCCATTGGAAGGCTTTATTCACTTCGCCTGCACTTCATGGGACATCAATCATCCGGCCTATTCGCTAATGCTGGACCGGGCGCGTGCGGAGGCAATTCTGCCTGTTTTGGAGTCTGTTGGAACACGCATGCGCGAGATGGCTCACGAATATGCAGAACACCCCATGCTGGCGCAGACACATGGGCAGCCGGCCTCTCCGACCACGTTAGGCAAGGAAATCGCAGTCTTTCTAAATCGCCTGAACCGCCAAATAGAGGCTTTGGGGGAAACCCGCTTTTCGGCAAAAATGAACGGTGCCGTTGGCAATTACAACGCACACCTGGTTGCCTATCCTGACGTGGATTGGCCTGCCTTTACTCATGCCGTGTTGGAGTCTTTGGGATTAGAACAGAACGCTTACACAACCCAGATCGAGCCTTATGACCAATTTGCGGAATTCTTCCACACGCTGATCCGCATCAACAATTTGCTAACAGACTTCTCGCGGGACCTCTGGCAGTACATTTCGCTGGGATACTTCCGACAAAAAACCCAGCCGGATGAAGTTGGGTCTTCGACCATGCCGCACAAAGTCAACCCGATTGACTTCGAGAATGCCGAGGGCAACTTAGGACTAGCCTCCAGCGAGCTGGAATACTACGCCAACAAATTGACCATTTCTCGCCTGCAGCGCGATCTGAGCGACTCCACTGTATTGCGCAATATGGGAATGACTCTGGCAAACAGCATCAACGCGTACAAGGCCATCGCGCGAGGTCTGGATAAACTGCAAGCAGACCCCGAACGCATGGAAGCGGATCTCGAGGCCTGCCCGGAAGTATTGGCAGAGGCCATTCAAACCGTTATGAAACGTTATGGCCTTCCGGAACCTTACGAGCAGTTGAAGGCATTTACCCGAGGACAGGAAGTCACACTTGAGAGACTGCGGGAATTCATCGCTGGAATTGATGGGTTACCGGACGAGGTTCGGGATCGTCTGCTTGCAATGAAACCCCGCGATTATGTGGGTCGCGCGATACAACTGGCACGCGATATTTAGAACTGGAAAAATTCAACTGTTACGCAGTTGTATCTGCATTCAATTTATTTTCGACCACATTTCGGATGCTCTCAAGTGTTGCCGGTACGCTTTGCAGAGTGAGGTCTCCCACAACACTGGGGTCCTTCAGACCATGTCCCGTCAAAGTACATACGATCGTTGAGCCTTCTTTTACTTTTCCTGATTGAATATCGCGCATCAGCCCCGCCACTGAGATCGCTGATGCCGGCTCACAAAAAATCCCTTCCTGGCTGGCCAACTGGCTTTGCATCGCCAGAATCTCTTCATCGGTACACTCATCGAACCATCCTCTTGATTCGCGTTGTACTGCCCACGCGGCATCCCAACTTTGCGGATTGCCAATACGAATTGCCGTCGCTTTGGTTTCTGGATTTTCTACTGGCTCCCCACGCAAAAACGGTGCGGCCCCTGAAGCTTGATAGCCCAGCATGACGGGTCGCGATTGCGTGACGATTGCCGGAGGAAACAGGCGTTGGTCCCGACTGAATCCGCACGCCTCCCCTACTTGTGTCACATGGCCTGCCATTTCACAGTAGCCAAGCCAATAAGCAGAGATATTTCCCGCGTTACCGACCGGCAAACAGTGATAGTCCGGTGGCGCTTCCAATTCGTCGACCACCTCAAATGCAGCCGTCTTTTGCCCCTGCAGGCGATAGGGATTGATTGAGTTGACAATGGCGACGGGCATTTCTTCGGCAATTTCCCGAACCAGACGCATCCCGTCATCAAAATTCCCCTTAATCTGCAAGATCGTCGCTCCATGCACGATGGCTTGAGCAACTTTGCCCATTGCGACATTGCCCTCGGGAATCAACACAAAGCAAATCATGCCGGCTCGCTTTGCATAAGCCGCCGCCGAAGCCGATGTGTTTCCGGTGGAGGCACAAATGACGGCTTCACTCCCCTCCTCGCGAGCCCGGGTCACCGCCACGGTCATTCCGCGATCCTTGAATGAGCCCGTGGGATTCAAGCCTTCAAATTTAACCAGCACGCGGCACTTGCCTCCCCACTGCGCCGGCAAATGCTTCAATTCAATCAGCGGAGTATTCCCTTCGCACAAACTAACCGCAGGCGTTTCCAGACCAATAGGCAGAAATTCGCGATACCGGTCCACCAATCCTGTGTAGTGCGTCATCACTCAGCCCAGCGTTTCTATCCGGATTCGCTGCACGGACGAGAGCACATCTTCCAGTACTTCAATTTCCACAATCGCCTGGTTCATTTGTGCCTCCGGCACGGCATGCGTCAGAAGCGTCACCGGCACACCCTCTCCAGAATCTCCGTTCATGGATTGGCGCTGACGAATGGCTTCGATGCTGATGCCCCGATCTCCGAGAATACGAGTCACCGCCGCCAACACACCGGGACGGTCTCGGGCCTGCAATTTCAAATAGCACGCAGTCTCGACATCATCAATCGGCAAAATGGGCAGGTCGGACAGCGCATGGGGCTGGTAGGCCAAATGCGGCACACGATTCTCCGCATCCGTCGTCAAAGTCCGAACTACGTCTACCAGATCCGCAATGACAGCGGATGCAGTGGGGTCTCCACCTGCGCCCGCGCCATAGTACAAATGCGCTCCCGCGGCGTCGGCTTGTACCACTACTGCGTTCATTACCCCATCGACATTCGCAATCAGGCGGCGGTGGGGGATCAATGCCGGATGCACGCGCAATTCAATGCCTCCTTCAGTGCGCCGGGCAATTCCCAGGTGCTTGATGCGATACCCCAACTCACGCGCATCAACGATGTTATCGGCGCTGATATTCTCGATGCCCTCACGATACGCTTGCTCGAAGGACAACGGAATGCCGAATGCAATTGAAGCCAGAATGGTCAGCTTGTGCGCAGCATCCGTTCCGTCCACATCGAAGGATGGGTCCGCTTCCGCATAACCCAGCCGCTGAGCATCTGCCAACACCTCTTCAAACGATCGCCCTTCCTTCTCCATGGCGCTCAGGATGTAATTCCCCGTGCCATTGATGATGCCGGCAACCCAAGTGATCCGGTTCCCGCTGAGACTCTCTCGAATATTCTTGATGATCGGAATACTGCCGGCGACTGCGGCTTCAAAAGCAACGTTGACTCCCTGACTTTCAGCTGCTGCAAACACTTCACTGCCATGCAAAGCAATCAGATGCTTATTTGCGGTGATCACGGGCTTGCCCTGCTCTATGGCGCGCAGCACCAGTTCTTTCGCAGGCTCGATTCCTCCCATCAATTCGATGATCACATCCACTTCTGAATCATCCACCACCTCATGCGGATTAGTCGTCAGGCGAATGCCTTCGGTAGAACAGTCCCGTGATTTTTCCAAGTCCCTTGCGCAAGCACACACAATGCGCAACTGGCGTCCTGCCCGCCGCTCAATTTCTTCCTGATTGCGCGTCAGCGCCCGAATGACTCCGCTGCCAACACAACCGAGTCCCAGCAAACCTACGCGGATCGCATTTGTCTCCATCAGGCGTTCCTCATCATAGCTTTGATATTGCGCACAGCCTGTCGGATGCGCTGCGTATTTTCAATCAGGCTGATACGCACGTGTCCATTGCCATTCTGTCCAAAGCCGATCCCCGGGGAAACGGCAACTCTTGCCTCCTTGAGCAGCAATTTGCTGAATTCCAGCGATCCCAGGTCCTGGTAGCTCTGTGGAATTGGCGCCCATACAAACATCGTAGCACGCGGCTTCTCCACTTCCCAACCCATGGAATTCAAACCTTCGCACAGCACGTCCCGTCGACGCTGATACATCTGCCGGATTTCCTCCACGCAATCCTGCGGTCCATCCAGAGCAGCAATCGCGGCAACCTGCACAGGCGTAAATAGGCCGTAATCCACGTAGGACTTGATCCGGGCCAGAGCACTGATCAGCCGCGAATTGCCGCACATAAAACCGACTCTCCAGCCTGGCATGTTATAGGATTTCGACAACGTATAGAATTCCACCGCAACTTCTTTGCTGTCTTTCACCTGCAAAATCGACGGCACTTCATAATCGTCAAAAGTCAGCTCTCCATAAGCAATATCCTGCACCACCCACATCTTATATTCATTAGCAATTTCCACTATTTGCTCAAAAAAGTTCAATTCGACGCAATGGCCCGTCGGGTTGCAGGGAAAATTGAGCAGCAGCATCTTCGGACGCGGCCAACAATTCTCAATGGCCTGCTTCAGGGACTGCAGGAATTCCTCTTCCGAATCCATCGGAACATAGTTGAGTTCGGCTCCGGCAATCACGCAGCTGTAGGGGTGAATTGGATACGCCGGATTCGGCACAATGACGGTGTCGCCTGGTGACAGTGTGGCCAGGGCCAGATGCGCAAGCCCTTCCTTCGAGCCAATGGTGACAATGGCTTCCGTCTCCGGATCAATGCCAACATTGAATTTGCGCTGATACCAGTTGGCAATGGCCTGGCGCAAACGCGGAATCCCCCGGGATGCGGAATAGCGATGCGTGTCCCCTCGTTTCACCGTCTCACAAAGTTTGTCGACAATGTGTTGCGGGGTCGGCTGATCCGGATTTCCCATGCCGAAATCGATGATGTCTTCTCCCTGTCGGCGCGCCTGCGACCGTAGATCGCTGACGATGCTGAACACATAGGGAGGAAGGCGGGAAACGCGCTGAAATTCTTCGGTCACGAGCGTCGTGGGGAAGCCCCAGAGTTGCTTCTATAATGGAAAAGCGCGGCGAAACCGCGCTGCTTCCTTCCATTATACGCCTGAGCATGCAGTTTGCGGAAGATCGAGGTCCCGCGGAATTTATTATCCGCTCCTGTGACGCCTGTGGAGTGCTCGTCAATAACGAACAATGGACGGAGAGTTTCCTGCTGCTCCCAAGTCAGCCCATCCACGCCTGGGGCGGAGTTGCTGATCCCCTTTCCGTGCACCACTTTCGCACGATCATCGCACGACAGCCGGAACTGGTTTTATTGGGCACCGGCCAGACATTCAAACGCCCAAGCCCGGAAATCTATGGCGCCCTGCTCAGTCGCGGCATTGGGCTTGAAGCCATGACCACGGCTGCCGCCTGCCGCACATACAACCTACTGGCTCAAGACGGCCGACAAGTCGCGGCCTGCATGATTTTGCCGGTCTAGCGCTTGGGGAGATATTTGAGTGGATTGACCGGATTGCCCTTATATCGGACTTCGAAGTGCAACTGCGGCGACTTCGCTGCAGTCTTGCCCATGTAAGCAATCACCTGACCAACGGCAACCCGGTCTCCTTCTCGCACCAAAAGCGCATCATTGTGTGCGTATGCGGTCAAGAAATCCCGCTTGTGCTGCACGATGATGAGTTTGCCGTAGCCGGTGAGCCCTTCTCCCGAATACACAACCTCGCCTGCGGCCGAGGACAGTACATGCTGACCAATTTTACCGCCGATGGCAATCCCCTTTTTGCCCGCACCTTTCGGGTTGAATTTCCGAGTCACCTTTCCTTGGGTCGGCCAACACCAGTTAATGCCGCTTTGCTTTCGGGTAGGCGGCTTGACATAAGGCAATCGTGCTCGCTGCGCGGCTTTGGCCTCTTTTGCATCCGCCTGAACTTCCCGGGTCTTGCTCCAGTTGCGCGAGGGAATGATCAGTTTCTGGCCGACCTGCAGTTGTTTGGGGTCTTGAATGCGGTTGCGGTTTGCTATGTCATACCATTGCGTTTTATAGCACTGTGCAATTTCACTGAGCGTTTCGTTTTTCCTCACCACATGAGTCATGTCCTCATTCTTCACGGGTTGGCAACGCCAAGCGCGAAGAGCCTTGGAACCTGAAGGCGATTTCTGGGTGATTTGCTCAAACAGATCGTTATAAGCATCCACGATTTGCGAACAGCCCGTGGCCAGCATCGCCGAGGCCACGCCCAGAAAAATCCCGAGAATATGCCGTCTCACCATTCCCGCATTCCCAAAAAGGCAATAAATGCCGCAACCAGAGCCCAGCCAATAGGCTCAATATGCCGGCGAATCCACGCCTCGTACTGTGAGCCCAGCACATGCGCCAAGCCTGCGACCAAGAAGAAGCGTGCGGCACGACCAACGATGGAACCCACAACAAACAACCACAGCGACATCGTCAAGAATCCTGCCGCCAGCGTGAAGACTTTGTAAGGAATGGGCATAAATGCAGCAATAAAAATTACCCAGAACCCGTAAGCCTGCAGTAATTCCTGTGCTTGCAACAACGCTTCATTGTCCGCAGAAATAATGTATGCCGTGCTGAATTCATAGAAAAACGTACCCAGGAAATAACCCAGCACTCCACCGAGCACTGAAGTGATCGTGGCAATGCTGGCATAGCGCATCCAATGCTCTGGTCGCGCCATGGTCATCGGCACCAGCATCACATCAACCGGAATGGGGAAAATCACGGCCTCCGCAAAGCTTACGATGCCCAACGCCTGCGGGGCATGGGGCCGCACTGCTTGCGCCAGCGACCAGTCGTACAAGCTTCTGAACATTCGCACCATTCACCCGCTAATCAATGGGACAAAGCGCACCGCAATCAATTCCTTGCGCTCAAATCCCGTTTCCTGCCGAATATAGCGCACCAGCATTTGCACGTGTTCCGCCAGACCTTCGGGAACCATCATGCAGCCGCCGAGACGCAACTGTTCTGCCAATTTTTCGGGAAACGTCGCCGCCGCGGCCGTGACCATGATCGCATCAAATGGCGCTTGAGAACTCCAGCCTTCAGTCCCGTCACCCTGCCGCGTCATCACGTTTCGATAGCCCAAGTCATGCAGCAAGCGCGCAGCCTTTCGGTGCAACTGCGGGATGCGCTCGACACTGAACACCCGCTTCACCAGATGCGAAAGTACCGCACACTGATAGCCTGAGCCCGTGCCGATCTCCAAGACTTTTTCGGGGCGCTCCGATTCCATCAGCGCCTGCGTCATCAAAGCAACCACAAAGGGCTGTGAGATGGTTTGCTCATATCCGATCGGCAACGCATCGTCCTGATATGCGCGACGCGCGACAGCACCGCCGACAAAGCGATGCCGTGGGGTGCGCCCGATTGCCTGCAACACCTCTTCGTTTTTAATCCCTTTCTCACGCAACCGCGCAACGAGATGCTCGCATCGGTGCTCTGACTTCATTCCCGCTTCAGTTTCGTAAGCCAAACTCACAACGGCACCTGTTGCAGCCATTCACGCATAAATGCCAACGCATGGTGGCGCGTCAAATCAATTTGCAGGGGCGTCACTGAGACGTAACCGGCCCGAACTGCGTGAAAATCGGTGCCTTCGCCACTGTCTCGATCCGCTCCGTGCGGACCGACTTGCCACGTCTCATCCCCATTCTCGTCCTGCACGCGAACCGCCGGACAAGCACGATGGCGATCTCCCAGACGAGCAACCTGCAACCCGCGCAATTCAGCAAACGGCACATCGGGAACATTGACGTTGAGAATGGTCTCGGGGTCCAGCATGTGCTGCGTCAATTGACGCACCAGCAAACAAGCGATTCTTGCACCGGTTTCATAATGTTGCGGGTCATCCGAAACCATCGACACCGCCAAAGCCGGATGACCCAGCGTGCGCCCTTCCATGGCGGCGGCAACGGTGCCGGAATACAACACGGCATCGCCAAGATTGGCGCCGCAGTTGATGCCGGACACAACCATGTCCGGTTCTTGTGGAAGAAACCCTGTAATGCCCAAATGCACGCAGTCGGTAGGCGTACCCTCATCCACAAAGTAGAAATTCTCTGCCACCTTGTGGATATGCAAATTTCGGTCCAGTGTCAACGAATTGCTTGCACCGCTCCGGTCCCGCGACGGCGCAATCACGCTAATGTCAGCCAATTCCGACAGACGGTCAGCAAGGCATTTCAGGCCCGGGGCCTGGTAGCCATCATCATTGCTCAAAAGCAAATGCATGGGCTAATTTGCCCCTCTTAATCGCGCTTGCCATGATCCTTCGCTAAAATGCCGGTCGCATCTGCCACGCTCCGGCAACGGCATTTTACAAGCCGGAAGACAGATTCTCGCTACGCAACGGAATCCCATGATGGAACGCACATGCGATGACGATCTTGAGCTTTTCAAAGAAAGCATGCGTGGAGTCGCCCCTTTGGGAAAGCGCTCCCGATCCGAGCGTGCCACCACACCGGCTCGGCAATCTGCCAAGCCTGAAGTTTCGATGGCGGAGCAGGATCCTGCCTTCACTCTTCCGCACATTCAGCCCATCCAAGGCCAGGCAATTCTGGACTGGCGCCGCCCAGGTCTGTTGGACAAGCAATACCAAAATTTGCGCAAAGGTCGCCTGAAACCTGTTCCACGAGAATTTGACCTGCATGGCCTCAAACCCGAGCAAGCAGCCAAAGAAATCTATCGTGTCATTGAGGACACACAACGTGAGCAACGCGTCGCCTTGTGCTTAATTCATGGCAAAGGAATGCGCTCCCATTCGGAAGGTTCTCTTATCAAAGGAGTAACGGTTCACATTCTGCAGCAGCATTCTGAAGTCTTAGGCTTCCACAGCGTTCCCGGCAATACCGGCGCTGTCAATATTCTGATTCGCAAATCTCGATCATGAACCGCGCACCCGATCCCAGTTGCATGGACGACTTCGACGTACAGTCGATCCTGCCCGAAGAAGCCGCTGCGCGAATCCGCCCAATTGTTCAGCCCGTCCAGGATACGGAAGTCGTCGCAATCGCGAATGCACTCGACCGTGTGCTTGCAGCGGACATCCAATCCACGCTCGACGTGCCGGGCCATGCCAACTCCGCCATGGATGGCTATGCCGTGCGAGGGGAAGATCTGCCTCAGGATGAATCCATCTCCTTCACGTTAATAGGCACGGCTTTTGCCGGGCACCCGTATGCGGACACCTTGGGCGCACAGGAATGCGTCCGCGTGATGACGGGCGGCTTGATTCCTGAAGGTGCCGATACGGTCGTCATTCAAGAGCGCGTCCGTGCCGTGGGCGAGACGGAAATTGAGATTTCTCCTGGCGAGACTGCCGGACAAAATGTCCGTGCAGCGGGCGAAGATATTGCCGAGGGCAGTGTCGTGCTGCGTGCCGGGCGATGGTTGACGCCGGCAGATGTGGGCTTGCTTGCTTCCGTTGGCATTGCAGAAGTTTCGGTATTTCGGCGCACTCGTATCGCTTTTTTTTCAACCGGAGACGAATTGCGTGAGGTTGGCGAAGAACTGGAAGAAGGCTGCATCTATAACAGCAACCGCTACACCTTGGCCGCGATGTTGAAACGCCTGCATGTTGAGCCACTGGACATGGGCGTGATTCGCGACGATCGCAAAGCTGTTGAACAGGCCTTCCGCGCTGCAGCCGAGCAAGCCGACATGGTGATCACGTCTGGCGGCGTGTCCGTGGGTGAGGCGGATTACGTCAAGGAAGTGCTGGAAGAAATGGGTTCAGTGAGTTTCTGGAAAGTGGCAATCAAACCCGGGCGTCCGCTGGCCTTTGGCCGTTTGGGAGAAGCATTGTTTTTCGGGTTGCCCGGCAATCCGGTCTCGGTCATGGTGACGTTTTACCAATTTGTGCGCCCTGCTTTGCTGCAGTTGGCCGGTGCGACTCCCTCGACGCCCTTGCGGTTGAATGTTCCTGCCTCAACCCCACTGCGCAAACGTCCCGGGCGCGTTGAATACCAGCGCGGCATTCTGAGCCAGGATGAAGACGGCAATTACTCCGTGTCAAAAACCGGCATGCAGGGTTCAGGAATTTTGACGTCAATGAGCCAGGCGAACTGCTTTATTGTGCTCTCGCTTGAGCAAGGCCAGGTCGAAGTGGGGGAGCATGTCGACGTCGTCCCCTTCGACAGCATTACCTAACGTCAGCCTTCCGTATTACTCTCCACCCAGCGCTGAGACCCATCCTCCAGTTCTTCGCGCTTCCAGAACGGCGCCGTTGATTTGAGCGCCTCCATGATTTCTCGATTGCCTTCATAAGCCGCTTTTCGGTGGGCAGCCCAAACCGCCACCAGCACAATGTCGTCACCGGGCTGCATATCGCCAACACGGTGCACCAGCAAAACTTCAGACAGTTCATGCTTTATGCATGCAGCCTCTGCAATTTCTTCTAAACGCGCCTGCGTCATTTCAGGATAATGCTCCAGACGCATGGCACGTACAGCGTCCCCTTCATTGTGCTCGCGCATGGTACCGATGAATTGCGTTCTCGCCCCGCAGTGGCGCGCCAACTCCGGATGGCGAGATTGGAACTGCCGGATTTCTTCCAATGGGTCGAACGCCTCCGCTACGATCCGCACATCCATGCGATCGTCCCTCACTCGGACTGATTGATCACGCGCAGCGGCGGAGCTTTGCCTTCTCGCTTACGGCGGAGGCCCAAATCCGTGTCTTGAAAATGTCGCAGCAGACTCTGTGGGCCCACTTTGCGATATTCTTCCAGAGTGGGTCCTCGATATTGGCAATAAGAGGTTTGCGTTTCGTGAATCTCCAATTCCCGCAAGGATGGAAGATAGTCAATCAAGCGCTCCCACATCCAGATAGCCAAAAACTCCGTGCTGGAACGCCACGTCAACTCCGGTGCTGCATAGTTCAGGGTGTGATGGTCCAACACCTCTATGATCCGACTCTTCACAATCCGTTTGAGGTCGGCGTAATCCATGACAAAGCCCGTGGATGGATCAATCCGATCGTGAATCTTGAAGTGGACCGAATAATGCCCACCATGCAGATTTGCACATGCGCCGGGGTGGTCAGTGATGAAATGTGCCGCATCAATGCCCTGCTCCTTGACAATGGTAGCGCGCATCCCTTCTTCATAGAGACGCTCCTCTTGCCCAGGAATCTGGCGCAATTGCGGCAGAAGCCCCTCAATGAGGCGGCGAGTGTCATCTGGTGAGGTGGTGCGCACATAATGGCGCTCATCCAAAGCATCCAGATGACTGATGTCAATGTCAAGTGCTGACATCAACCACTGGCACAGGGATTCGAGATTTTCGCTTTTAGGCGCTTGTATAAACACATACTCATCTCGGCGCAATGCGGCGCGCGCCAAAACAATTGCCGCGTAATCTCGACGTTCCACCTCAGACATATCCGCAAATGCGACTTCCGGAGTCTTCTCCGGAGGGCGCTTGAGGCAATTACGTGCAACGATGCGATGGCTGTTGCCTGCCGTCGTGTATTCCTGCCGGAAATCAAACCCCAGCGAATGCAACTGCTCTTGAAGCCACAACAGACTGTCCAGCATGCGAATTTCCCCGGGAATCCATTGCCAACCGCCCCCTTCTCTCACACTCCCCGCAGTTTGAAGTGCCGACCAGGTGATTAATGCCGTGCGGCTGCCCTGGTGCGGGCTGGCTGGCCAATCTGCTTCATCTTCGACACGGTCACACGCATCCGGCGACACCAGCATTTCCAAGGGAAATCCATGCCGCAGCGCATATTCCTGCACGGTTAATCCACAGCATGCGCTGAGATGCGCGGCATCCAAAGTGTCCAGTTCTGTCTCGCATTCAAGACATTTCACGCGAATTTCTCCTCTGTAATGAATTGAGGTGAATTTCCGTTATTTTACAGAGCACCTTGAGGCTCTGAGAAATTTGGATTTTGAAGGTGTGTTTGAATTTGTGTGGGGAGATCCATGCTATGGCTTGTCTCCTTGAATCATTTGTCGATATCCTTGAGGTGTAAATAACAATGCATGTGCCTATAGAAGTTTGCATTGGCTTCCCAGATCGCACAGAGAAAACCTCTCCAGCCATCGAGCCATCCCCACTTGAGCACATAGGTCCTAATGAATATCCATACAAACCGAAAAACAGCTTTTGGAGGAGAAGTTCTCCCGCCTTTGACAATTCTGTCTTCGGCTCCGTTTGCCGAGTACATGACCATTTTGTGAAGATGCTGATCAAGGGATACGATTGATTCGTGCCAGAGTATTCCAGGAAGCATAATTATCTCGCCTCCTTCGGGAATGATCACTTTTTCATGTACATTTCGTGCGTTGTACTGGGTATGCTGACAGTGATATAGTCGCATGATTTTGAATGGCCCCCAAGTTCCAAACCGCATCTCCTTGCCTAGGTAAATGTTCTTTCGGATGACGCCATAGATCTCTCGATTACTACTTGGTGAGAAATTGTTTATTGCATCCAGCATTTCTTCGTCAAACCATTCGTCGCTATCAATCGCCAGAATCCAGTCATTTTTAGCCTGGCTTGCCGCCACATTGCGAGTTGGCCCGAATCCGGTGAGTTCTCCAGTTGTGATGCGGGTATTGGGATAGGGAGCACACACCGCCTCCAAGTCTGAAGTGGGACCATTGAACAGAATGACTGCCGAAATTAATATCGAGGGGGGGGGGGGGGACAGTAAAAACGTAACCCGGCATTGCGTCTTTTGTGGTGAGAGTGAGCGAATACTCCGAAATGGTCACACCAATTTTTTATGGGTCCCAGATCTACCGCAGGTACCCATCCACTCTCCCCAAAACACTCCTACACAA
>RKRZ01000056.1 GCA_007571105.1 Gammaproteobacteria bacterium | reverse complement strand
GACTTGCGCGCCTGTCTGGAAGAGCCCGTGACGCTTCGCCCGGGCGACACCGAACTTCTGCCCACCGGATTTGCCATTCACATCGAAGATCCCGGCTACGCGGCCGTGATCCTGCCGCGCTCCGGATTGGGTCACAAGCACGGCATCGTGCTCGGCAATCTGGTCGGCCTGATTGATTCCGACTATCAAGGGGAAATTATGATTTCATGTTGGAATCGAGGCGCGGAAGACTTCACCATCGACGTGGGCGAACGGATTGCGCAATTGGTGGTGGTGCCGGTCGAGCGCGTGCAGTTTGAGGTGGTCGAGACCTTTGATGAAAGTGCCCGGGGCACGGGTGGATTCGGGCACAGCGGAACCCAGTGAGTTCTGTCCCCGAGCATGTTTTCCGGGCCTACGATATTCGAGGTCTCGCCGGAAATGAACTGACCGATGATTTCGCGCGGCAATTAGGTTGCGCGCTATCGGAGGCCTACCCCGAAATCCGCTCTCTTATCGTCGGCCGTGACGGGCGCGAATCCAGCGAAATGCTCGCGCATGCCCTGACCCAGAGTCTGCTTGAAAGCGGCATCACCGTGCACGATGCCGGCCTCCTGCCGACCCCCGCGCTGTATTTCGCGACGCACGAATTCGGATCAGGATCCGGCGTCATGGTGACCGGCAGTCACAATCCCTCCGAATACAACGGCTTCAAAATGATGATGGCGGGGCACACATTGGCAGGAGAAGAGATTCAAAACTTGCGCACTCACTTCTCAAATGATGCAATCCCTCAAATCTCCACAGGGCCTTGCCACAACATAGACGTCACCAAAGCCTACATCCGCCGCGTCACAAGTGGCATTCAACTGCACCGCCCCATGCGGATTGCCCTCGATGCTGGCAATGGCGCAGCCGGTCCTCTGGCAGTAGCGACTTTGCGCGCCTGCGGCGCCACCGTTACCCCGCTTTATTGTGAAATCGACGGAACCTTCCCGCATCATCACCCCAACCCCAGCGACCCCGCCAATCTACAAGACCTGCAGGACCGAGTGCGGTCGGAGCAACTGGATTTGGGAGTTGCCTTGGATGGGGATGGCGACCGCTGTGGCATCGTCGACGATCAGGGAGAAATTCTGTGGCCTGACCGGCAACTGATGGTGCATGCCAGAGATGTGCTGCAACGCGCCCCGGGCTCCACCGTGGTTTTCGATGTCAAATGCTCCGGACTGTTGCCGCGCGTCATTGAGGAGGCGGGCGGAACAGCAGTTATGGCACGCACCGGGCATTCCTTTATTAAAGGCAGGATGCTCGAAACCGGCGCCGCTCTCGGCGGCGAAATGAGCGGACATCTTTTCTTCAAGGAACGCTGGTACGGATTTGATGACGGCATCTACGCTGCAGCCCGGTTACTGGAGATTCTGTCGACGCAAACCCTCCGTTCAAGTGAAGTGTTCGCCGCGCTGCCGCAGGCATGCGCAACCCCCGAAATTACTCTGCCCTGTGCAGAAGACGGTGCACAACATCGCTTTATAGAGCAGTTTTCCGAACGCGCCATATTCCCTGGCGCCCGCCTGACGCGGCTGGATGGCGTGCGCGCGGATTTTGATGATGGCTTCGGACTGGTCCGCGCCTCCAATACGACGCCTTGCCTAGTCCTGCGCTTCGAGGGGGTCGACGAAAATGTGTTGCAACGGATCCAGAAATCCTTCAAGGAGCAGATGCATCAGACAGACCCCGATTTGAAGATGCCGTTTTGAGCGCCGCGCCCCAAAATTCAGCCCTCTCGGTAAAGCATGTGAAGGCTCCGATTTATAATGAACGCACCAGTTCAATGTTGCCGCGACCGCGTCTCTTGTGACACTCTTTTCTGCTACCGATATGCGCCTCGCACTTGCGCTCCTCATGGCATTCTCCTTGCCAAGCGCCTCGGCCGAGTTGCCTTGGCAGCAAAACGATACCTTGCCTTCCTTGGCGCCAATGCTGGAGGAAACCGTCCCTGGCGTTGTCAACATCTCGACCGCGCATGAGGAAGTGGTCCGTGCGAGTCCGTTATTCCAGGATCCCTTCTTTCGTCATTTCTTCGGAGACATGCCGGGACAGCGAAGCCGCAAGCGCGTACGCCGAGGACTGGGCACCGGCGTCATTCTGGATGCCGAACATGGCTATGTCGTCACCAACCATCATGTGATCGAGCGCGCCAGCGACATTACAGTGACGCTGCATAACGGCCGCGAATTCAAAGCAGAACTGGTGGGCTCCGACGCTGAAACCGATGTCGCAATGCTACGCATTGAGGCGGAGAATCTGGTCAGCCTGCCCATTGCCGATTCTGAAAGACTGCGGGTCGGAGATTTCGTCGTCGCCATCGGCAACCCATTTGGCTTGGGCCAAACCGTAACCTCGGGCATCATCAGTGCACTGGGGCGCACGGAGGTCTTTCGCACCCAAGGCTACCAGAATTTCATCCAGACGGATGCTTCCATCAACCCGGGCAATTCCGGAGGTGCGCTGGTAAATCTGCGCGGCGAACTCATCGGCATCAACACTGCCATTTTGAGTAAATCCGGCGGAAACATCGGCATCGGCTTCGCCATTCCGATTCACATGGTCCAACAGGTTGCCGCGCAACTGGTTGAGTACGGCGAAGTCCAGCGCGGGCAACTGGGCGTGCAGGCGCAAGCCCTGACCCCGGAGTTGGCAAAGGCTTTTGCAGTGGATCTCAGTGAAGGCGTGGTTATTACAGAAGTTATCGATGGCTCTCCGGCCGATGTTGCCGGCATTCGCCCAGGCGACATCTTGCTGCACATCGACGGCCAGACCATCCGGAATGTTCAGGATATGCGGCAGACCTTGGGGCTGCTGCGTGCCGGGCGCGAAGTCGAGATCGAACTGGCCCGCGGCACCAATACTCTAACGGTACGTGCCGCCACAGCAAATCTGCGCATCGACGGGAGCGACCTGCACCCAGCACTGCACGGGCTGGTGCTGGCGGATCAGCGCGATGGCGGCATCGCACATATTGCCGTTGTCGAAGCCGACACCAACAGCCGAGCCGGACAACTCGGAATTCGCGCAGGAGATCAATTGCGCTCCATCAACCGCATCGCGGTACGCTCCATCAATGAGGCCCGCATAGCCGCTGCGCGTAATGAGCAAAAAATCCTATTGCAAGTTCAGCGCGGCAATCGCAGCCGCTTTATCCTGCTGCCATGAATCTACTGACCTCCTCTTCAAGCCGGAGACACACCCAGCGCCGCCTGGCAAGCATCGATCGCCGCTTCCGCTTCATTCTGACCCTCGGCACCCTGGCCCTGCTGCTCCTCTTGGTGCGGATTGGCTGGATGCAGACTGTGCATACGGCACATTTCGCAGCGCTGTCAACCAACAATCATCTGCGTCAGATTGTAATTCCCTCACCGCGCGGACTGATCTTCGATCGCAATGGAACTCTGCTGGTCGACAACGGGGCGCAATATGAGCTGCGGCTTATTCCGGCACAGGTCCCGAACCTCGAAGCCACCCTGGCGCAACTGCGTGAACTGGTTCCCATCAAAGACCACGAACTCAAAGCATTCAAACGGCAAAGCCGAACGCACCGGCATACCATGAACAGCCTCAAACAATATCTATCCGAGGAAGATGTGGCGCGCCTTGCGGTCAACCTGCACCGCTTCTCCGGCGTCTATGTCGGCGCCTATCCATGGCGGCGCTACACCTACAGAGAGGCAACATCCCACACTCTGGGATACATGTCGCGCATCGACGCAGAAGACATGAAACGCATTAATCTTCATCGTTACCGCAATACGCACCGCATTGGCCGATCAGGATTGGAACGCCAATACGAAGAGATCCTGCACGGCCTGCCCGGCCTGCTGCAGGCACAAGTGAATGCTCAGGGACGCATCCTAAAGACTGATGACCAAAAAATTCCAAGCCCCGGGACCAACCTGATTCTGAGTCTGGACACGAAACTGCAGCAGGCAGCCAGCCAGGAATTGGAGGGTAAGGAGGGCTCCATTGTCGCCATTGAGCCCAGCAGCGGAGATATTCTGGCCATGGCAAGTTCTCCCAGCTATGATCCCGATCTGCTGGGAGGCAGTATCAGTCAGGCTTTTTATCAACAGATCTTCGAAAATCCGAATAAGCCTATGTTAAACCGTGCAGTACAAGGAGTTTACTCGCCCGGTTCCACAATTAAGCCCTTCATGGCTCTGGCCGGTCTGGAATCCGGAAATGCCCACCCCAGCCGAGAATTTTTTGCCGGGCCCACATTCAAACTGCCCAACTCCAATCGGCCGTTTCGAGACTGGAAAGAACAGGGTCATGGCTGGGTTACGCTCGCTGACTCCATTACCCAGTCCTGCGACGTCTTCTTTTATTCCCTCGCACACCGCATGGGGGTGCAATACATTCACGATTTTCTGGCGCCGTTTGGCTTTGGCCAAGTACATAACGTTGATCTGCCGAGCGAACTCCCTGGCCTTCTCCCTTCTCCAAAGTGGAAGCGAGCCTCATTGGGAGAACCCTGGTATCCGGAAGAAACCATCAACATTGGAATCGGCCAAGGATATATGCTGGCCACTCCATTGCAACTGGCCGTCGCCACCGCGGCACTCGCAACTCGCGGCCTTCGCTTGCGCCCACGCCTATTGCGCGGCTTTGAACGTGACGGCGCTGTCACTTGGCTGCCTAGCGAAACCGTCACGCAAATCCACCTGTCCAACCCGCAATGGTGGCAACACGTCACGGACGCCATGATTGATGTTGTCCACGCGCCCAACGGCACCGCACAGCGATCGGGCATCGGAGCCTCCTACCTCATTGCCGGAAAAACCGGCACCGCGCAAGTGATCAATTATGGCGACGAATACATGGAGTCCGAAGATCTGCCCGAGCATTTGCGCGACCATGCCCTGTTTATCGCTTTCGCGCCCGCTTATCAGCCGAAGATTGCGCTGGCTGTAATCGTGGAGCATGGCGGCCATGGATCGACTGCGGCCGCACCCATCGCCCGGCGACTTCTGGATCTCTACCTGGAGGATGATCTGGCCCTATGAACGTGCGGCTGACTGGCGGATTGCTCGGGCGTGTGCTGGAGCCTTTGGACCGTCCCTTGATGATTTTGCTGCTGATCCTGCTTGGCATCAGCCTCATGGCTCAGTACAGCGCCAGTGATATGGATCTGGAAGCTGTCATGAAACACAGTACGCGCATCGCTGTCGGGCTGCTGGCCCTGGTATTGGTCGCGCACCTGCCGCTGAAATACTTGCTCAACCTGGTCCTGCCGCTGTTTCTTGGCAGTATCCTGCTGGTCGCGCTGGTGCGGGATTTCGGCACCGGAAGCAGAGGCGCCGTGCGCGGGCTGAGTCTGGGCCCGGTAACGATACCGCCTTCCGAGTTTCTGAAACT
>RKRZ01000041.1 GCA_007571105.1 Gammaproteobacteria bacterium | reverse complement strand
TCGAGGTGCTCGGCCCGCCGCCGACTTCCGGCACCCGCGACGCCTTCGCCGAACTGGCGCTGGAAGGGGGCTGCGAGAGTTTTGACTGGATCAAGGCGATGCAGGAAGAGGACAAGAAGAAATACAAGGCTTACTGTCACTCCGTGCGCGAGGACGGTCACTACATTGAGACTGGCGAGAACGACAACCTGATCGTGCAGAAGCTGCTTGCCAACCCCAGTGCGCTGGGCGTGTTCGGCTACAGTTTCCTAGATCAGAACTCTGAAAAAGTACAAGGCTCTTTCATCGACGGCGTCGCGCCCACTTTCGAGGCGATCGCCGACGGCAGCTATCCGGTGTCCCGCCCGCTGTATTTCTATGTCAAGAATGCGAACATTGGTGCGATTCCGGGCATGAAGGAATTCGTTGTTGAATTCGTGAGTGATGCCGCCAGCGGTCCTGATGGCTATCTGACCGAGAAGGGCATGATTCCGATGGGGGCCGAGGAGCGTGCCAAACTGGTGCCGATGATCGCTTCATTTGCACCCCTTTAACTCAAGCGCGCTTCGCGCACTCTGAAGATAAGAAGAGCCGGATTCGTTCGGCTCTTTTTGTGCTCGACTTTCCCATACCCCGTATAATTGCCGCCAATTTGAAGCGGCGCTCCCGGCTGCGCCGCACCCTGCTTACTCCGCACTTTCCCGACACCCCCATGAGCACTCTCGCACCCCACTCGGATGCGGTCATCTGGATGAATGGCCAGATGGTGCCGTGGGCCGACGCGACCATTCATGTGCTGACGCACAGTCTGCATTACGGCAGCGGTGTATTCGAAGGCCTGCGTGCCTTTGCCACCGACGATGGTCCGGCCATTTTCCGCCTGGAGGAGCACACCGATCGCCTATTCGATTCCGCCGCCTGTGTCGATATGACAATCCCGTTCTCCCGCGACGAAATCAACGAAGCTTGCCGGGAGATTGTGCGTGTCAACCGTCTGAAAACTGCCTATATCCGTCCGATTTGCTTCTATGGACCGGAAGGCTTGGGACTGCACGCCAAGGGCTTGCGCGTGCATACTGCGATTGCCGCCTGGGAGTGGGGCGTCTATCTGGGCGACGAAGGTCTCGAGCAGGGCATTCACGTATTTGTCTCTTCGATCATCCGGGACCGCGTCAACGCGCCGTTGACCAGCTCCAAAATCTGCGGAAATTACGTTTATTCCGCAGTCGCCACGGCACAGGCCAAAAATGCCGGCTACGACGAAGCCTTGCTGCTTGAGGCGGACGGCCGAATTTCCGAAGGCAGCGGCGAGAACCTTTTTCTGGTGCGCAACGGCATGCTGGAGACTCCGGAATTGGGCTCGGCGCTGGATGGCATCACCCGTGGCACCATCATGGAAATGGCTCAGGAAGAAGGCATTGAGGTGCGCGAGACCCGGCTGATGCCGGAAGACCTCATGAACTGCGACGAAGCCTTCTTTACCGGCACCGCCGCAGAAGTCACCCCAATCCGCCAAGTCGACGAACAGATCATCGGCGATGGCCGGCGTGGTCCGATCACCACCCAACTGCAGCGACGCTATCAGGACATTGTCAGCGGCCGCTCCGACACGCATCGCCACTGGCTCACGTACACTCGTCCTTAGAAAGCCTGACGGCATGCCTGCGCCATGCATCTGACCCTGCCTGATTTTGAATCGATCCGCGCCCTGGTGGTCGGCGATGTGATGCTCGATCAATACTGGGACGGGACGAGCGAGCGCATTTCTCCCGAAGCTCCTGTGCCCATTGTGGCGGTGGAGGACGAACGGTTTCACATCGGCGGTGCCGGCAATGTCGCCGTCAATCTCACCGCACTCGGCGCCCACGCGGCGCTGTTGGCCTCGATCGGCCCGGATCAGCCGGGACGCAGTCTGAGCCGTCTGCTGAAACAGCACAAAATCGAAAATCGAATGATCGTGCAGAAGGACACCCAGACTCCGCGCAAATTGCGCGTGGTCAGTCAGCACCAGCAATTGCTGCGACTGGATTTCGAGAAGAAAATCCGCTTCGACAAAACGGTATTCGAGCGCACCTACCGCTCGGCGCTCAACCACAGCAACGTCGTTATTCTGTCGGATTACGGCAAGGGAACCCTCGCCTCTCCGGCAAACCTCATCAAAATCGCGCAACGGCGCGGCATCCCGACATTCGTCGATCCCAAGCGCGATGATTTCGAGGCTTATGCCGGCGCCACCGCAATCACCCCGAACCGCAAGGAATTAGAAGCCGTCACCGGCCCACTGGAAGATCTGAAAGCGATCGCCAAACAGGCCCGCAGGCTGTGCAAGAAACACCGTTTCAAGGCCATGCTGGTCACTTTGGGCGAACAAGGCATGCTGTTGCAGCATGGAAACAGCACCCAGCATCTCGGCACCTCGGCGCGCGACGTCTTTGACGTAACCGGAGCCGGAGATACGGTGATCTCTACGTTTGCCGCTGCCTGGGCGGCGGGGCAGAGCCCGGAGGATTCCATGCGACTGGCAAGCCTGGCGGCCGGTGAAGTGGTCGGCAAATTCGGCACAGCCGCCGTCACCCCCAGCGAGTTGGTGCGTGCCGCACGCAGCGAGCGCACCTTGGAGACTGGCATCGTCTCACAACACGCGCTGCGGCGCCTGACCCGGGAAGCCCGTGAAGCCGGCGAAACCGTGGTGTTCACCAACGGCTGCTTCGACCTGTTGCATACCGGCCATGTCGCACTCCTGGAAGAAGCGGCAACGTTGGGGGACCGGCTGGTGGTGGCCGTCAATACCGATGCCTCAGTGCGGCGCAACAAGGGCGAAGGCCGCCCAATCCAGCCATTGGAACATCGACAACGCGTATTGGCTGCGCTGGAATGCGTGGATTGGGTCGTGCCGTTCTCGCAAAGCACTCCGCGTCAATTGATTGACGATCTCCGCCCGGACGTCCTGGTCAAGGGGGCGGACTACAAGCGGTCCGACATCGTCGGCGCCGACATTGTTACTCGGGACGGCGGCAAAGTCGTGACCGTGCCCCTGATGAAAGATTATTCGACAACAGAACTGGTGCGCCGCATCCGCGAAAGCGGCGACTGATCCATGAGCCGCCAGGAAGACCGCATCCTGGTTGTCGCGCAGGCCTGGGTGGGCGACATCACCTTCAGCCAAATCCTGTACGCGCAACTGCGCGCAGACCATCCGCAAAGCCAAATTGACGTCGCGGCCCCGCGCTGGGCGTCCTCCCTGCTGCATCGCATGCCGGAAGTGGCCCATCACTGGATTGCCGACATCCCGCACGGGCGCCTCAAGCCCATCCGGCAATGGCAACTGGCCCGGCAGTGGCGCGGACGCTACCGCCATGCCATTATTGTCCCGCGCTCCGCCAAGGCAGCACTGGCGCCGGCTCTCGCCGGCATTCCGCGACGCACCGGCTTCGCCGCAAGCGGGCGAGCCGCTCTCATCAACGATGCGCGTCACCGCCCGGAGGATCTTCTCGGGCGCATGCTCAGCCTGGCCGGTACCACGACGTCGGCAACCCCTTCACCGCCGCGGCCCCAATTGCAGACAGACGCGCAGGCAGGACGCAATCTGATGCAGCGCCTGGGACTGGAGTCCGGATGTTCCTGGGTCGGCCTGATGCCCGGCGCAGCCTTCGGCCCTGCCAAGCAGTGGGGGATTGACTCCTTCGCCAAACTGGCCGCGCTGTTAGACACGCACAACTATCGTCTGTGCATCATCGGCGGCCCTGACGAGCAAAAGATCGGCGAGCGCATTGCCGAAAATACACCCGGCAATATCGTCAATCTGTGCGGACGGCTCGAGTTGGACGAGACCATTGACCTCATCAGCGCACTGGATGGAGCCGTCTGCAATGATTCCGGCCTGCTGCATATTGCCGCTGCGGTCGATACTCCGGTCGTCGGCATCTACGGCTCCACTTCGCCAGACACGCACCCCCCCATGAGTTCACGCGCTTCTGTTTGCTACGCCCGCTATTTGTGCAGCCCCTGCCACCGGCGACGCTGTCCTTACGGGCACCATGCCTGCATGACCGCGATCACGCCCGAACAGGTCCTCGATGAGATACTGAAAGTCATGCAAGGTTAGAAAGGTGCGTTGCTCTAAAATGAGTTGCGCGAGCAAGCCGAGAGATGCGGTTTGCCGTATGGACTGGACGCCGAGATGGCGGAATTGGTAGACGCGCCGGACTCAAAATCCGGTGGGGCAGCCCCCCGTGTGGGTTCGAGTCCCACTCTCGGTACCAGCCCCGAAATCAAAACCCTGACCCATGAGTTACTACCGTTATCACGCTTTTTTCTGCGTCAATCATCGCGATGACGAGGCCTGCTGCCAAGATCATGACGCGCAGGCGATGCGGGATTACGCCAAGCAGCGCTGTAAGGAATTGGGCGTGCACGGTCCGGGGCAGGTTCGAATTAATCAGGCCGGCTGTCTGGACCGTTGCGCCGAAGGTCCGATCGTGGTGGTCTACCCGGATAACGTCTGGTATCGCTACGACAGCCGGGAAGACATCGACCGGATTATCGAGGAGCACCTGATCGGAGGAACTCCGGTGCTGGACTTGCGTTTGTAGGCAACATTGTGGAATACCGCCCGCTCGGCAATACGGATTTGAAGGTCAGCGCGCTGTGCCTCGGCACCATGACCTTTGGCGAACAGAACAGCAAAACTGATGCGCATCAGCAACTGGACCGTGCGTTTGAGCGCGGAGTCAATTTCATCGACACGGCGGAAATGTACGCCATCCCGCCGCGGGCCGAAACCCAGGGGCTGACCGAGAGCCATATCGGAAGCTGGATTGCCGGCACCCGCATCCCGCGCGACCAGATCATCCTGGCCACCAAGGTCGCCGGCCCTTCGGAGAGTATGCGTTATCTGCGCGGCGGGCCGCGCCTGAATGCCGCGCACATCACGCAGGCGGTGGAGGACAGCCTGCAGCGCCTGCGCACGGACTACATCGACCTGTATCAGGTGCATTGGCCGGAACGCTCAAGCAACTATTTCGGCTCGCTGGGCTATCGGCACGTCGAAGAGCCGGAAACCATTCCGATCGAGGAGACTTATGAAGCACTTGTGGATTTGATCGAAGCGGGGAAGGTTCGCCACCTCGGCGTCTCCAATGAAACTCCCTGGGGCATGCTGGAGTATCTGCGCATCGCGCAGACGCAGGGACAGCCCCGCATCATTTCGATCCAGAACCCATACAACCTGCTGAATCGAAGCTTTGAGGTCGGCTTGGCGGAGATCGCCATTCGAGAGCGGTGCCCGCTGCTCGCGTATTCACCTCTGGCCTTCGGGCGCTTGACCGGCAAATATCCGGACGCGGCGGAGGCGGGAGCGCGACTGAACCGCTGGCCGGAGTGGTTTACTCGCTATAACAGCCAACAAGTCCTTGACGCGACGGATCGCTATGTCGCCCTCGCGCAGCAACTCGAATTGAGTCCCGCCACCCTGGCACTGGCCTTTGTGCGCCAGCAAGCCTTCGTCGGCAGCGTCATTATTGGCGCCACCACGCTGGCGCAACTGGATGAGGATTTGGACAGTGCGTCCGTGGTTCTGTCAGACGCGGCGCTTCAGGAAATCGACGCCATTCACGAGACCTTGCCGAACCCGGCCCCCTGATCCCTTACATTGGAGGGTCCAGAGCCGCTCCATGGGCCTCAATCCAGATTCGGACTTGTTCGTTCAGTTCTTGAGCGGACAGTCCTTGTGAGGAAATCGGCGGCCCCACACTGACGGTTACTTGCCCGGGACGCTTGAGAAATCCGGGCGGCCAGAAATGCCCTGCGTTGTGGGCCATCGGAACTACGGGCACCCCGGCTCGGGATGCGAGGTTGGCTCCCCCTGCCTGCCAATTTCCGGGATTGCCTGTCGGCATTCGCGTCCCTTCCGGAAAAATAATGATCACCTCCCCGTTCTCCAACCGCTTCTGGCCTTTATCGAACAACTGCCTCAGGCTGCGCATCGGAGCCCCCCGATCAATGGCGATCGGCCGGCAGGCGGCCATGCCCCATCCGAAGAACGGGATTCGCAACAGGGCTCTTTTGAGGACAAAGGCCGGCTGCGGGAACAAGATCGCCATCAGAATTGTCTCGAATGCGGACTGGTGATTGGCCAGCACGACATAGGGGCCTTGGGAGGGAATATTTTCTCGGCCGAGGACGGTGTAGCGCACTCCGCAACACACTCCGACCCACCACAAGGCAAATACATTCCAGCGCGTCATGAGCCAATAGCTCATCCGCGGCGGCAACAGCCACACAAAAGGAGCCAGCCCCCCCACCAGCAGCGTGATCAGAACGATGCCGAGATAAAAAAAGGCGGAGGCGAGAACCGCCATCCTGAATTATTCCGAGGGTTGCAGAAGATTGACAACAAAGTCATGCAGATTGTCAAAGATCGGAATCTCGTCCGGCAGATTCCCTTCCTCCTCCGTCTTCGCGCCATATCCGGTGCGCACCAGCGCCGGTTTGGCGCCACCCGCCAGAGCCGCCTGGACATCCGCCAGGGCATCCCCGACCATCCACACGTCCGCCAATTCCGTCTTGCAGCGGCGTGCGATTTCATACAGCAGTCCGGGCTTCGGTTTGCGGCAATCGCAATTCGCATCCGGCGCATCCGGGCAGAAATAAATGGCATCCACCCAACCGCCATGGCGACCCAGCGTGCTGTGCATCTTCTGATGAATTTTGTTCAACATAGCCATATCGATAATGCCGCGCCCGATCACTGATTGGTTGGTTGCAAGCACCACGCTGTATCCGGCCTCATTCAGCCGCGCCACAGCACTCATACTACTTTCAATAGGCTCCCACTCTTCTGGAGACTTGATGTAATCCTCCCGCTCCTCGTTCAGGACTCCGTCGCGGTCCAGAATGATTAATTTCATCGCATTCTCCTTCAGATCTGCAAGCGCGAAAAATCAGCCACCCGCAAAAATACCTCATGCACCTGGCGCAATAAACGCAAGCGATTATGCCGTATTTGCTCCTCTTCCGCCATCACCAGCACCTGATCAAAGAATTCCGCCACCGGCGCCGCCAACTCCAGTAACTGCTCCAGCGCCGCCTCAAAACGCCCCTGCGCACAATCTTCCTGAATCTGATTTTCGGATTCCTTCAGGCACCGCGCCAGTACCTGCTCGCTCTCTTCAATCAACCCGTCCTGCTGCACGTCGCCAGACACTTCCTCCGCCTCGCGCAAGATGTTTCGAATGCGTTTGTGCGTTTCGCTCAACGGGGTCATCTGCGGACGCCCTTTCATCTGCATGATTGCCCGCATCCGTTGCAGGGCTTCAAGCGGGCGGCTTGAGCAGATGGCCAAAACGGCTTCGATCGTGTCCTTGTCCTGACCCTGCTCGACGCAATAGCCGCGCATCCGATCGCTGAGGTACTGCAACGTCTCATCTGCGGCCTCGGCACGATGCAAAGCGGCCGGTTGGCCGGCGACGGCGGCGGCAACAAGAGGTTTTAAATCCAGATCCAGATCGCGCTCGACCAGCAGGCGCAACACGCCATAAGCCGCCCGTCTCACCCCAAGCGGGTCGCGTGCGCCCGTGGGCACATCCTGCACACAAAAGACTCCGGCCAGCATGTCCAGCCGATCGGCCAGCGCCAACGCCGATCCGGCAGCCGAGTTTGGCAGGTCGTCGTCTGCACGGCGCGGCAGATAGTGTTCCCGAATGGCGCAGCAAACCGCCTCCTCCTCGCCCCCTTCACGGGCATAACGGGCCCCGGCGATTCCCTGCAGGCTTGGAAACGACTGCACCAGGTCCGTGCCCAAATCCGCCTTGCACAATCGGGCAGCACGCCGCGCAAGATCGGGCTCGACATCCAAAAGTTCGGCCACCTGCGCAACCAATGACTCCAGACGCGAGACCCGTTCGAGCAGGGTCCCAAGTTTGCGGTGATAAGTCACGCGCGCCAGGTCCGCAACCCATTCGTCCAATCGCCGCTGACGGTCCCGCTCCAGATAAAACGCCGCATCGCGCAAGCGCGCCCGCACCACTCTGGCCGCGCCGGCCGCAATCGCGCCTTCAGGGTCCGGTTGATTCGCAACCATGACAAACTGCGCCGACAAAGCTCCGTCGGAGGCAGCAGTCGGGAAATAGCCTTGTTGCTCCTCGAGCACCGTGCGGATGACTTCCGGGGGCAGGTTCATGTCCTCCGCCTCGATCTCCCCGCATAGAACAACCGGATATTCCGCACTAGCGCAGCCAATCATCAATCTCGTCTCCGAACACTGCACCTCCGCCCCATTCAACGGCAATTGATCGATCTGCCGCCGCACTTCCTCGATTCTGCCCGCCACCCAGACATGGCCGGTCTCTCGCAAACACTCTTCATAAGCCTCGGCCGAAGGCAATTCGCATTGCGCCGCACCCAACTGGCGATGTCCCCGTGTTGTGCGACCGCTCGGGACGCCCAAAATCTCTCCAGGCACTTCCTGTTCGCCATACAACAACACCACCCAGCGGACAGGCCGCAGAAAACTTGCCTCACCCACGCCCCAGCGCATGCGCTTCTCCAGAGCCAAGTCGGCAACGGCGGCTTTACAAATCTCCGGCAGCAATTCCACACACGCACACGGTTCTATGGTGTGCTCGAACGTGACCCATTCCCCCTTCTCGGTCTTCAGGCAGTCCTCTCCAGCACGCCACCGCGCCAATTGCGCCTCATCCGCCTGGCAACTTCGCGCAAAACCCAACAATGCTTGAGTCGGCTCTCCAGAGGAATCAAACGCGGCGCTGACTTGCGGGCCCTTGCGCTGTTCGGTGCCGGCCACCGTCGCAGCGGGGACATCCGGAATCCGGACGGCCAGACGCCGAACGGAGGCAAACGTCTCAATGGGTGCGCCGAAATTGAGGCCGGCATTCCTGAAGCCCGTGGCAAGCGCTTCTCCCAGGGCATCCTTGAGCGCATCGATGGAACGAGCGGGAAGTTCTTCCGTGCCAAGCTCAAACAGCACGGGCTCGGAGGCACTCATGTTGCGGCCAACGGGAATCCAAGCGCCTCACGCGAGGCGTAATGCCGTTCTGCGACTTGCTGTGCACGGCGGCGAATGCACAGAATGTACTGCTGCCGCTCGGTCACCGAGATCGCGTGCCGGGCATCCAGCAGATTGAACACATGCGAGCAAAACACCAGCTGCTCGTAGGCCGGCAGCGGCAATTCCGCCTCAATCAGCCGATCGCATTCGCGCTCCAAGGCATCGAACTGGCGCATCAACTCATCCGTGTCGGCCTGATCAAAGTTGTACGCCGAGTGCTGAACCTCGTTTTCGTGAAACAGGTCACGATAACTCAGACCCTCGCACCAACTCAGGTCGAAGACATTGTCGACATCCTGCAGAATCATCGCCATCCGCTCAAGCCCATAGGTGATCTCGCCCAGGGTCGGCCGGCACTCCAGCCCTCCGGCCTGCTGGAAATACGTGAACTGGCTGATCTCCATGCCGTTGAGCTGCACTTCCCAGCCCAGCCCCCAGGCCCCCAAGGTTGGCGATTCCCAGTCATCTTCCACAAAGCGCACTTCATTTTGCTCCAGCGAAATCCCCAAATCGACCAGGGATTGCAGGTATTGCTCCTGGATGTCGTCCGGCGACGGCTTGAGAACCACCTGGAATTGATAGTAGCGTTGCAGACGGTTGGGGTTTTCGCCATAGCGGCCGTCCGTCGGACGCCGGCACGGCTGGGCAAAAGCGCAGCGCCACGGCTCCGGTCCAATGGCGCGCAAAAAGGTCTCGGGATGGAAGGTTGCCGCGCCGATGGGCAGATCATGCGCCGGCAGGATGGCGCAACCGGCTTGCGCCCAGTAACTCTCCAGCCGGCGAATAATGTCCTGAAGGGTCATGGCAGATTGAGGGCGCGCGGCGTGCCGGAAAATTGTAGCAGGGCGCAACCGGGCACTTACAGTTCGGGAATTCCCGGAACTCCGAATACCTTGCGGTATTCCGCCAGGATGGCGCGGTCGCTCAGACTTGCAATGTAGTCCGCCGCCACACGCGCGCAGCCGGCATCCCCATGCGCTTCCTGCTTGATTTGCACGCGCTCATGAAGATCGCCCGGCAATAACTTCGGGCAATCCATAAAACTGCCGAACAGACCTTCAATCACCCGAACCGCCATCTCGCGGGTGCGCACCAGCTCAAAATGATCGTAGTACCGCCGGTGCAGAAGCTGCGTGACCGGAGCCAGGGCGTGACGCATCTCGGCGCTGAATCCCGCCAGGTCCTCGTCTTGCGTGCGCACCGCCTCAAGCGAATCCGGCGCAGCCTTCTCAATGCGTGTGCGCGTCGTCACAATCAGATCGTTCATCATCCGATCGATCATGCGACGATTGGTTTCGTGCAACAGGCAATGGCGGGACAGATCCGGGGCCAGTTTTGATGCCTCCTGCCAGGCTCGCGCAAACAATTCCAGCTCCTGCACTTCCGCCAATTCCAAAAACCCGAGGCGCAACCCATCGTCCAGATCGTGATTGGTGTAACTGATGTGATCGGCCAGATTCACAATCTGCGCCTCCAGCGTCGCACGTTCCCCGCGCAGCACCCGTGCGCCGACATCGCCCAGGTTCTCGGCAATGTCGCGTGCGCAGCGCTTGAGCAGTCCGTCACGGGTCTCGAAACTCAAGTTCAGACCGCGAAACTGCGCATATTTGTGCTCCAACTTGTCAACCACCCGCAGCGACTGCACGTTGTGCTCAAAACCGCCATAGTCCTTCATGCAGCGGTCCAATGCGTCCTCCCCCGGATGACTGAAGGGCGTATGCCCCAGGTCATGCGCCAGCGCAATCGCTTCCGCCAGATCCTCATTCAGGCGCAAGGTACGCGCCAGCGCGCGCGACAGGCGGGCCACTTCCATGCTGTGGGTCAGTCGCGTACGAAACGACCCCGCCACATGGTTGACCATCACCTGCGCCTTGCCCTCCAGACAGCGGAAGGCGGCGGCGTGAATGATGCGATCGCAGTCGCGTTGATACAGGTGGCGACGCGAGTCCTCTTCTTCCGTGTATTGCCGGCCCCGGGACAAGGCCGCACTCGCTGCATAGGGAGCCAGATTCTCTATTGCGTCCTGCGCCATCAGCGCGCCCCGGCCAAGCGAAGCGTGGCTTGCAGCAATTCCGGCTCTACCTGATCCGTCAATTCCGCCTGTCCGATCGCACGCATCAGCACGAAACGCTGACGACCGCCAATGTTCTTCTTGTCGTGCTGCATGTGTTCGCACAGTCGGGCAACGGTGAGGTCTTCCGGCAAGTTCACGGGCAATTCGGCCCGCTCAATCAACCGTCGCGCGCGCTCGGATTGCTCGGCGGTCAGCCATTTCATGCGCACCGACAGATCCGCCGCCATCACCATGCCGCAGGCGACGGCCTCACCATGATGCCATTGCGCATAGCCCTGCTCCGTTTCAATGGCGTGCGCGAAGGTGTGCCCGAGGTTGAGCAGGGCGCGCTGGCCGGAACTCTCGCGTTCATCGGCTTCCACAATTCGCGCCTTGCAGGCGCAGGAAGTCTCAATCGCCTGCGCGACTGCATCCGGGTCCAAGGCCAGTACTGCGTCGAGATTCTCCTCCAGCCATGCGAAAAAGTCCGCATCCCCCAACAGGCCGTATTTGATGACTTCCGCCAGGCCGGCGCGCAATTCGCGCTCCGGCAGAGTCGACAGCGTCAGTGGATCAATCAACACAGCCTGCGGCTGCCAGAATGCGCCGCTCATGTTTTTTCCCAGGGTGTGGTTGACGCCCGTCTTCCCTCCCACGGAAGCATCCACCTGGGCCAACAGGGTCGTCGGCGCCTGGACGAAACGAACGCCGCGCATATAGGTCGCGGCGGCAAAACCGGTCATGTCCCCGACCACACCGCCACCTACCGCAATCAGGGTCACATCACGCCCCAAACGCTGCTCCAGCAAATAACGGTACAGGCCTTCCAGATCGTCCAGCGTCTTGTGCGTCTCACCGTCCGGAAACACATAAACGCCACGGCAAACGTCACCCAGACATTCCGCAATCGGTCGCGCATAGGCCTGCTCCACGCTCGGTTGCGTCACAACTACGGCCAAGCTTCCGGCATAGTCAGCCCAGCGCGACGGTTCCTGCAGCAGACCCTCGCCAATCAGAATCGGATACGAAGCCTCTTTGAGGCCGACCTGGAGTTCACGCACAAGCAGTTCTGTGAGTCAAAACGAAGGGGAAAATTGTAAGGCACACAGCGCTCACCAGCCGAGCGCACCGTCCAGCCACTTGAGGGCTTCCTCGCAAGCTTCCTGAGGCGTCTGTTGGTCCATGTTCACCGTATGATCGGCCAACTCGCGATACAGCGGCGTGCGCTCGACCGCCTGGGCTTCCAGCACGGCCATCGGATCATCCGTCTGCAGCAGCGGGCGGGAACGGTCTGCGCGCAAGTTCTCCCACTGCGTCTTCGGCGATGCTGCAAGCCACAACACCATCCCGCGCGCACCCAGTACGCGCCGGTTATCCGCATCCAGCACGGCGCCGGCCCCCGTTGCCAGCACGATGTTCCTGCGCTGCGTCAACTCGTCAATCAAATCATGCTCGCGGCGGCGAAACCCCTGTTCTCCTTCCAACTCGAAGGTCTCCGCCACACTGACTCCAGTGCGTTCACACAACACTACGTCACTGTCGACAAATTCCCGACCGCTCTCACGCGCAAGCCAAGCACCCAGAGTGCTCTTGCCCACTCCGGTGGGCCCGATCAGGAAAACGTTGGTTTGCAGACCAGCCACGGCGAAATACGGGGTTGGGAGGACAAGTCAATTGGTTTCGGTGCACAATATAACAATAGACTCGAGTTTTCTGCTTTGCTTCCTTTCGAATGCAACTGATTCAGCGTGTCCTGAAACTCTTCGGAGGCGGGCTTCTGCTGGGCATCCTGATTGCACTGGGTGCCTATTTGTATATCTATCCCAGCCTGCCGCCGGTTGCGCACTTGCGCGACGTGCGCCTGCGACCCCCTCTGCGCGTCATGTCCGCAGACGGCGAATTGCTCGCCGTGTACGGCACCAAACGACGCATCCCGCTGAATTTCGACGAAATCCCGCCATTGATGCGCAAAGCCTTCATTGCTTCGGAAGACGCTCGCTTTTACGATCATCCAGGCGTTGATGTGCAAGCTTTGGCGCGTGCCGCAATTGATCTGATGCAGCACGGGCGCATTCGCCAGGGAGGCAGCACCATCACCATGCAACTGGCGCGCAACTTTTACCTCACGCGCCAGCGTCAGTTCATCCGGAAATTGCGTGAAATCTTCCTCGCCTTGCGCATCGAGCAGACCCTGGACAAGGAAGAGATCCTGACGCTGTATCTGAACAAGATCTTTCTGGGTCAGCGCGCCTATGGCGTCGGCGCGGCCGCAGAAGTGTATTACGGCACCACGCCCCAACGCCTGACTTTGGCCCAGATCGCCACCCTGGCCGGCCTGCCCAAAGCCCCTTCCGCACTCAACCCGATCTCCAATCCTGCCGCTTCCGTAGTGCGTCGGACCTACGTGCTCAACCGCATGCTGAACGACCATCACATCACCCCACAACAGTACGAGGTTGCTCGCAATGCGCGGGTCTCCGCGCAGCCACGCCAGCGAATTCGGGCGGCCAATTCCTCGGCGCCTTACGCGGCCGAAATGGCACGGGCCGAGATGGTGCGTCGCTATGGCAGCGACGCCTACACTGCCGGCTACACCGTGCACACAACCCTCCGGCATGATCTGCAACTGGTTGCCAACGCCTCGGTGCGGCGCGGCTTGATCCGTTATGACTTGCGCCACGGTTGGCGAGGGGCGACGCGCAGGCTGGAGCCGATCCCGGGAAGTCGCAGTGAACTCGATCAGGCATTGCGCGAAATGCCCACGCGCGGGGGATTCCGCAACGCTGTCATCACACACGCGGGAGACGATGTCGCCCACGCTTATCTGGGCGATGGCCACTGGGCCGAATTGACTTTGGAGGAAATTCGCTGGGCGCGGCGGATGCGCAGCGTGGATTTCCGTGGTCCCATCCCGCAGGCGGCCTCTGAAGTATTGCGCTCCGGTGATATGGTGCGCCTGATTCACGAAGACGGGGTTTGGCGGTTGCGTCAGGTTCCGGAAGCGAACGGCGCACTGGTTGCGCTGGATCCCATCAATGGCGCCATCCTCGCACTGACCGGGGGCTTTGATTTCTCAAGCAGCAAATTCAACCGCGTCACCCAAGCACGTCGACAACCCGGATCCGGCTTCAAGCCCTTCGTCTACGCGGCCGCCTTGGAGCGCGGCTACACGCCGGCTACCTTGATCAATGACGCTCCGGTGGTTTATCACGACCAGAGCATCGAAGGCGTTTGGCGACCGTCCAATTACAGCCGGCAGTTCTACGGACCAACCCGGCTTCGGGAAGCCCTGATGTATTCCCGCAATGTTGTTTCGGTGCGGATTCTGGATCACATCGGCACCGCTTATGCGCGCAATTACGTGGCGCGTTTCGGTTTTGACCCCGATGCCTTGCCCGACAACCTGACTCTGGCGCTGGGCTCGTGTGAGGTGACGCCAATGGGAATGGTGTCGGCTTATGCCATTCTTGCCAATGGCGGCTACAAAATCGAACCTTACCTGATCGAACGCATTGATGACGCCGCGGGCGAACCTGTCTTTATCGCCAATGCCCGCCGTGCCTGTGACGCGCAATGCCGCAAGCAATTAGCCAGCGCGACGCCGGTGGGGGACGACTTGGACATTCCTCTGGCATCCCTTGAAAATTTTGCCCCGCGGGTTCTGGATCAACGCATTCACTATCAGACGGTCAGCATGCTGCAGGACGTTGCGCGTCAAGGAACGGCCCGCAGCACACAAGCATTGGAGCGCAATGACCTGGCGGGCAAAACCGGCACCACCAATGATCAGCGCGATGCCTGGTTCATTGGCTTCGGTGGAAACTTGGTCGCCGCCTCCTGGGTCGGACGCGACAACTTTGAGAAACTCGGACAGCGTGAAGTCGGTGGCGTCGCGGCCCTGCCGATCTGGATTGATTTCATGAAACGCGCGCTGGCCGGGCGCTCAGAGCAAGAACTGCCTTTGCCTTCCGGCATTGTGCAGGCGCGTATTGATCCCGAAAATGGCCTGCTTGCCAAACCCGGGAGCGAAGACAGCGTGGTCGAGACCTTTCGGGAAGAGTTGGTGCCCAATCGGATATCGCACGACGACAGCTTGATGCCGGACGACCCTCTGATGACGGAAACGCCGGAGATGATGTTTTAACCATTTTGGTTACACTGAAAATGAAGTTATAGGAGAAATTCATGAAACAAACTTCTTTCATTACCGCAGCAGCGGCACTGACCCTGCTTATCGCACTGCCAGCACAGGCGGAAGAGGGAGCCCTGTCAGCCGAACAGGAAGCTGCAATGGCCATGGTCGCCACCGCGGCGGCGCATGTCGAATCCGATGGCATTGCCAGCCTGGTCGAAGCCGTCAACAACAAAGACTCCCGTTACATGGACGGCGATCTGTACCTGTTTGTGCTGGACGTCGGAGGGGTCATTGTCGGCCATCCGTTCAAACCCGAGTTGATCGGACTGAATCCATCAAAGGTCCTGGATGCGGACGGCAATGAATTCATGTCACGCCTGGTCGCAGCCGCGAATGCCCATCCGGACGGTTCCTGGGTGGATTACCGATGGTCAACACCGAGCGGGACGGTCGGGACCAAATCCAGTTGGCTGGTCCACCGCGACGGGCACACTCTGGGCGCTGGAGTCGTCGTCGAGTAAAACTCAAGCAAGTGCACCGGGATCAAACCGGTGCACTTCCTCAATCAAGGCTGTGACCTGATCTGGATTGACATCCGGTGTAATGCCGTGCCCTAGATTGAATACGTGTCCGGCCTGGCCTTCATATTCAACCAGCAACGCGCGTGCCGCAGCACGCAACTCTTCTTCGGGAAGACACATCGCCGCCGGGTCCAGATTGCCCTGCAGCGCACACCGTGTCCCGACTTCTTCACGCGCGGCGCTCAGGCTGACAGTCTCATCAATGCCGATAGCCTCGCAGCCAGTCATACATATTTCAGTCAAACACTCACCGCCCCCTCGCGCATAAACAATACGAGGAGTCTCGGGACCCAGTGCCTCTATGATCCGGTGGATCGGGCGCACCGAAAAGCGGGTGTACTGCTCTCCTTCCAGAATGCCGCCCCATCTGTCAAACAGCATCACCACATCTGCTCCCGCAGCCATTTGTGCACGCAAGTACAACTCCACTGCCTCTGTCAACACATCCAGCAACTGCTCCAGTAACTCTGAATTCTCCTCAAGCATGGCGCGAATCAGGACAAAGTCGCTGCGGCTTTTCCCTTCGACCATATAGGTGGCCAAAGTCCAGGGACTGCCGGAAAACCCAATAACCGGAACTTTCTGGCCGAGTTCTCGGTGTAACAGAGACATGGCTTCCATTACGTAGCCCAATTCCTGATTCGGATCCGGAACGCCCAGACGTGTCACGTCCTTCGCTGTACGAACCGGATGAGCAAAACTCGGGCCTTCCTCGGTGAAGGCAAGTCCCAGACCCATCGCATCCGGGATGGTCAGGATGTCGGAAAACAGAATGGCCGCATCCAGCGAATAGCGACGCATCGGCTGCAAGGCCGCCTCGCACGCGAGCTCCGGCGTGCGGCATAAATTGAGGAAACTCCCTGCGCGAGCACGCAATTCCTGATATTCCGGAAGGTAACGCCCGGCCTGGCGCATAATCCAGATGGGCGTACGATCGTTTGGCTGGCGGCGCAAAGCGCGCAGCAGCCGCGCGTTTTGGGGAGAACTCACGAAGTGTTGCTGTGCAAGTACGTCAGGATGCTTTCAGCTGCATTCCGCCCGTCAAAAACAGCCGTGACAACGAGGTCGGCTCCCCGGACCATATCACCGCCAGCGAATACTTTCGGATTTGCCGTCTGCCCCGGGAGATTGCCACGCATGTCAACCAATCCTTCTTCTCCCACCTCAATGGAGTGAGACTCAAACCACGATGCGGGACTGGCCCTGAATCCGAACGCAATCAGCACCTGATCCGCTTTGAGCACTGTCTCAGAACCCGGCACCACCTCCGGCGTCAAACGTCCACGCTCATCCGGTGAACCCAGGCGGGTCTCGACCACGCGAACGCCGGTTGCCGACTCTTCTCCCTCGATGTCCAGGGGTTGGCGGTTGTACAGGAATTGCACGCCTTCCTCGTTTGCGTTTTTCACTTCGCGGCGCGAGCCCGGCATGTTCTCGTAATCGCGACGATAAACGCAGGTGACAGATTTCGCCTGTTGCCGCACCGCGGTGCGCACGCAGTCCATGGCCGTGTCTCCGCCCCCCAAAACCAGGACGTCTTGATCCGCCATGCTCAGATACGGCATGTCTTCCATGCCCATGTTCAATTCTTCGTTAACTGCGCCGATCAGATACGACAGCGCCTTATGTACACCTGGCATATCTTCCCCTGCAAAGCCGCCACGCATGCTGGTGTAGGTGCCCATGCCCAGAAACACCGCATCATATCCCTCAAGCAAGGCATCGAAGGTGATGTCACGGCCGATCTCGGTGCTCAGGCGAAATTCCACCCCCATCTCCTCGAATATCTGGTGGCGTATTTCTACCACGCTCTTCTCTAATTTGAAGGACGGAATGCCAAAGGTTAGCAAGCCGCCAATGCGGGGATAGCGATCGAAAACCGTCGCTTTCACGCCGTTTCGAGTCAGCACATCCGCACAAGCAAGCCCGGCTGGGCCTGCGCCCACGATGGCGACCCGCCATTCGGTCTTTTCGACATCAGCGAGATTCGGCCGCCAGCCCTGTTCCAGTGCAGTGTCCGTGATGTATTTCTCGACGGCGCCAATGGTGACTGCGCCAAATCCGTCATTCAGAGTGCACGCGCCCTCGCACAGGCGATCCTGAGGGCAGATGCGCCCGCAGATTTCTGGCAGTGAATTAGTGCGGTGGGATTGCTCCGCCGCTTCGAACAGATTGCCTTCTTCGACAAGTTTCAGCCAGTCCGGAATGTAGTTATGGACCGGGCACTTCCATTCGCAGTATGGATTGCCGCAACCCAGACATCGACCCGACTGCTCGGCGGCCTGTTCCGGGTCGAACTGGCCATATATTTCCCGGTAATGCTGGAGTCGGACAACAGCTTCATCCGTGGCAGGGTCCTGCCTCGGCAAATTCAGGAATTGCAGTGGGTCGGCCATGGCCTTTTATTGTATAAACCTCAGCCATTGCATCACTCCGACCGCAGGCCGAAGATGAAAATTAGCGGTAACGCGGACGACCCTGGCGGGAGATGCGTTTGGCGTTTCGCTTGATGGCAGCAGCCGCCTTGCGCTTGCGCACTTCGGTCGGCTTTTCGTAATGCTCACGACGACGGGCTTCGGTCAGCACTCCAGAACGCTCACAGGCCCGCCGGAAACGGCGAATTGCGATGTCAAACGGCTCGTCTTCCTTGACTCGGATTCCGGGCATAGATTTTCAGTGATAAATCAGTGATAACGCG
>RKRZ01000001.1 GCA_007571105.1 Gammaproteobacteria bacterium | reverse complement strand
CCTCGGAATCCAAAACCAACCGGTGAAATTCACGAAGGCGCCGGAACAGCAGGTCTTCGACAGGCAGATCCATTGAGGATCGGCCCGTGACAATGGCGGCACCCATAAGGGTGACCCAACTTCCGGGACTGATTGGCATCAGGCCGGACTCTTCGGCCTCCGGTTCTTCCAGGCCCAGAAAGGCGGCATCGGCGTTTCGACCATCAATCCAGGTAACGCCTTGCGCCGACGAGATGACGCCGACCGCCTCCGTCGCCTGACCGGATGTGAGCAGGCAGTCGATCGGCGGTCTGGGATCAATGTCACGCGCAACGGCTTCGGAAAATTCACGGATCCAGGCATCAATCTGGGTGACGATCACATTGCGAATCACCCGGTTGGACAGCTTGTCCTGCAATGCGCGTAGTGGTATCGGCCTTATGCTGGAACCAGGCAGCCCCTTGCCGATCAGCCCCAGTCCGGGGGAATCGCCATCCCTGTCCGCGCCGAACAGGATCCGTCCCTGTCTGGCGCGCAGGATATGCTTGAAGAACGAGATCGTACGACCCTGCTGATATTCGACCGTAAAGAGATCGACAGCGCCGCGCTCCACCAACCAGGCGACGCCGGAATCGTTCAGATGCAGCGGTCGATTGCCGACACAGGGGACCGGGTCGTCCAGGGAGCGGACAAATTCCGTAAAGCTGACGGCATTGCCGGACGCTGCCGGTTCCTGATTACTCCGGTCTGGCGAGCTCACAATAGAGACCTTCTTTCAACGCAATCAGTTCGTCATGGGTTCCGCGCTGGACTTCCTTGCCATTCCGGAGCACGACGATCAGATCACTGTCACGGACCGTGCTGAGCCGGTGTGCGACGATCAGGCTGGTGCAGCCGCGCCTGCGAACGGCGTGGTCAATATACAGTTCGTTCACGGTATCCAGTCCACTGGTGGCTTCATCAAGGACCAGGACTGACGGATTGTTGCAGAGCGCGCGGGCAATTTCCAGGCGCTGCCTTTGGCCACCGCTGAAATTCCGTCCGCTTTCTTCCACTTCCGAGTTGTATCCCAGCGGACGCGCGATGACGTCATCATGGATCGCCGCATCCCGAGCTGCGGCCACAATGGCGTCATCCGACACGGTCGGGTTCCATAACGTGAGATTCTCGCGCACGGTCGCAGAGAACAAGACGACATTCTGATTGACGAACGCGATCGAACTGTAGAGTATCTCTTGCGGGATTTCCTCTCGTCGATAGCCGTCGAACAGAATCTCTCCGGACCAGGGCTGATAAACGCCGGCGATCAGCAGTGACAGCGTAGACTTGCCCGAGCCGCTGGGACCGACGATCGCCACCCGCTGTCCCGGCTCGATTATCAGGCTGAAATTCTCGAGCAGCGGAGGTCGGTTACGCTGAAAACCGAACGTCAGGTTGCGCAATTCAACGCGGCCTGCCAGACGCGTACGGCCCGCCAGTGTGACGATTCCGGAAGAGGGCGTGGCATCCTGTTTGTCAAGGTCCTTGTCCGTCTCACTCTCGAAGACGTCATTAAGCCGTTGCATGTTGGCGTTCATGGTTTGCAGCACATCGGCGAACTGGACAAAGCGGCCAATAGGTCCCAGGAAGTTGCCTGCCACGACGTTGAATCCTATCAAGACGCCGATCGTCATGTCTCCGGACATGACGCGCCAGCCCCCCAGCCCCAGAACAACGGCCGAGCCGAGCACCAGGAAGAGAGGGGGCAGTGACGCGGTCACATGGCCCAGTTCCGCGAACTTTTGTCGAGCGCTCAACTCACGCGCTTGATGCCCGCCGAAACGCGAGAAAAAGCTGTTTTCAAAACCCGTCGCCTTCATGGTTTCGATCGTGTTAATCCCAGCCATGCCCACACCCATCATCAACCCCTGCTCACGGAGCAGTTTGTGATTGTAGTCCGTGCGCCGAGATGCGACGACTCGCGTCAGAAGCAGGCAGGCTACGCCCAGCAAGCCGACCACCGCTCCCAACAGCGCGTCAAACCAGAGCATCATTGCCAGGAACGCCAGACTCATGACGAGTTCGATCATGAGGCCGGTCAACTGCCCGGTGCCTGATTGCGCGATGTCGTCGATTAACTGCATGCGCGTCGCCAGGTCGCCGGCGTAACGGCGGGAAAAAAAGTGCATCGGAAGTTGCAGCAAATGCATCAAATAACGGTCCGACTGCTGGATGGACAGAACCACGGCCATTTTTCGCAAGGTACGCATTTGTAACCACGTCAGTGCATAGATCGACGTGCCGGCGACGAGCATCAGCAGGGCCAAGGCGCTGCCCGATACCATCTGACTATCCAGAACATGGTCCACAAAAACCGACAGCAGCAGGGGGAGGGCCAAGCCCGGAAAGATGAGAAATAATCCGCAGAGAACCGCATAGCCGAGAGCCGGACGGACGTGTCCCAGCCATGCCCAGAACCGGTACAGGATTCCGGGAGGCGGCTTGTTCGGTTGAAACGACTCATCAGGTTCGAATGAAATGGCGACACCGGTAAAACACCGGTCGAATTCGTCATCGTCGACCACACAGTGGCCGCTGGATGGATCATTCAGGTAGTAGCACCCTTGGCCAATTCCTTCGAGCACGACGAAATGATGAAATTTCCAGAAGATGATCAAAGGCATCTGCAGCGTCTGGAGACGGTCGATATCCTTGCGCCAGCCCGCAGCTTTCAGGCCATAGCTGCGGGCAGCCTTCATGATGTCGTCGCCATTTGAGCCGTCACGTCCGACGTTGCAGGCCTCTCGCAATTCATGAAGCGAAACCCAGCGTCCGAAATAGGCCAGGATAATTCCAAGACAGGCAGCGCCGCACTCGGTGCCTTCCAGTTGAAGGACCATAGGAGTCCGCACTCGCCGGGCAGACCCAGCCCCTTTGCTGCCTGCACCTCGAAGACTATTCAGCATGTTTGAGCTAACCTGCGCCTGTCAGCAGACCCAAGGGTGAGATATCTCCCAGGATAAAATCAACTCGACACGGCAGGCCATCCACCGGGGTGACGTCCTGGTGTTCCTGTACGGCCACGCGCACTCTGTGCGCCGGTTCCCCCACTTGTCGCTGTTCGCTTTCCGGACCGGAAAACCCGGCAGGCGAACGCAACGGATTGCGAGTGATCTCAATAACCTCAGCAGACACGGACCGTGTGCCCGGACTGTGCGCGGTTGTGATGCGCGCCTTCATGCCTTCCCGAAGCAAACGCGCCTGCTCCAGACGGAGAAAGACAATGGCCTCCGACGGACGCCCCGTTTCAGTTCGCAATTCAGCGACAGGGGTTCCGACCGTCACCCCCTGGCCAACCTTGATGTGCAACGCCGAAACCAGTCCGTCGCGAGGACTGGAAATGATCCCGCCTTCAGCCGCAAGCGCCTCAAGCTCGATACGTTCAACGCGCGTATTGGCCAGTGTTTCCGCAATCTCGCGATGGCTGTTCTGAGGCGATGCAGTCAATTGACGTTCCAGCCTGTTGATACGTGTGCGGGTAACTTGCAACTGCCGGTCGATATCCGGCAACAGCACACGTGCCAGCGCCTGGCCTGCGCCAACCTTTTCGCCGATATTCACATGGACCTCCATGATGACCCCGGTGGTCCCGGAGACGACCGAATGCCTTTCGCCCGGCTGCATCAGGGCGCCCGTGAAAGACAGACGACGCTCCAGACTCCCGAACACCAACCAGATGGAGACCGCAAAAAGCGCCACGCCAAAACCAGCCAGAATCATCCACTCATGGGGTGCCGTTACCCGCAGCAAATCGTCTGACGGTTCCGCGCTTGCCGCACTGACGAGCGCCTTTTCCCGAAAAATACCGTTATACACTATTGAAAATCTTTATGTTTTCGCGTATTGGATCATGACCGTAAGATGTAATTTTACCACAACATACGGTCCTGTATCCAATGGAAATTAGGCTGTGGAAACTCAGCCTGTACCAACCCGCACATCTTCACCTGAGTCTGGCGCCACGTCCGTGGCCTGGAAATTGTTCTCTTATGCTGCCACAACAGCCATGTCGTTTTTTCTTTTTTCTTCAGTTATGGTATGCTCGCTGGTACGGTATTGTAGGGTGAGTAAAATGAGAAGTCCCGAGGACCTCACGCGCCGCATCATTCGTGTTCCGATAAGATTCAAACGACACCTGCATTGCATCTTCGATCAAGCCTCTCGCCTGCCCCATGATGTGGAAGCTTTTCGCTGAACAATTCCGCGACCGAATTTTCGACATTCTTGGCCGTAAGCAGCACTGGTCGACTCCCCACTTCAATGGCAGCACCGTCACCAAGGCACAACTGAACATTCATTTCCGTCAGGAATATGCGGTTTATTTTCGAGATTTCGCCATCCTGCTCGCGCGGGTCGTCGGGAAAAATCCCCCATGGCAAATCCGTCGTCACTTGGCGACGACGATTTATGAAGAAGAAACGGGGGGGCTCTCGCTTGGCCAACCACACCAGGAACTGTTCCTTCAAATGATGATGGGCCTGGGGTACAGGCGGGCTGAATTTCGCGACGTCGAGTTGTTGTCGAGCAGTTACGCCTATCGGCAATGGCTTGATGAAATCTGTGACAGGGAAGACTGGATCGTTGGCGCAGCGGTCCTCACCCTTTTTGTCGAGGGCTCCGTCCACGACCGGGAAGAGGCCATGCATCGAAAAGAACCGAAGTCCCAAGCGGACGTTGAAGATATTGTCAGGCAACATCCCCTCGTGGTCCACCACGGTCTCCTTCCGGAACACCTCGACCTCGTTCGAGCGAGAGAGATGATCGAACCCTGTAACCGGTCCGTTGTCTACGACCTTATTGTCAAAGAAGCCGTCGAATCCGATACCAAAACCTTAATCCTGGAAAAATTGGAAACGGGGTTGAAGGTATGGTTGCAATACCGTGACGGCATTGCACGGGTCTGCGGACTCAGACAGCCGTAGCGCCTCTTCCCTTCACGCGATTTCCAGCGTGCGCTTCACCGCACGAGGAGATAATGCAAAGCAGTATCCGCCAGGATCGCTGCCCACGCCGTGACGTTCAAGGCGACAAGGGCACGTCGTTCTTTTCCCCAACAGCGAGCGATCACCCATACGATCAGGACTTGCGTCAAGATCGAAAAAGGCCGGTGGACGTGAGACGAGATTCCGCCACCTTCACTGGCAATCGCCGTCACGGCCGCCAGGCCATAACACGTGAGGACTCCGGCTTGAATCCGGATCGTGGTCCGGTCCATTTTCCGACGAACGACCACCACCAGGGCCGCCGTCAAACACACCACCACCACTAACAGGAGCAAAGGGAACAGGGGCCATAGTGTTTTTGCACTCAGTTCCATTTTTCTCCTTACTGTAGAACCTTTGGCACGCCTCGACACAGGAGGAGGAGCCTCTCCGGTACCATTCCACTTTCACCAACGACCCGAGTTCGAAAGGTGGTGGACCCATACAAAGC
>RKRZ01000074.1 GCA_007571105.1 Gammaproteobacteria bacterium | reverse complement strand
TCCGGCGGCGGCGGTGATGGCAGCTGCCACGGCAGAGTGTGCGCAGCAGGCGACGGCGGTATTTCATCACGGCAATTTCCGTATCTACGAAAGCACGGAACCGATTGGGGTGGAGCTCGGGGGAGCGGTCACGAACGTCCTGGCGATTGCCACCGGCATCGCCAGCGGACTGCGCCTTGGCGACAGCGCTCGCGCGGCCTTGATCACTCGCGGAATTTATGAGTTGATGCGCCTTGGCGATCGGTTGGGGGCTCGATCGGAGACTTTGGCGGGCCTGTCGGGTTTGGGAGACATTGTCCTGTCCTGTGCGGGGGCGCATTCGCGGAACTTCCGACTGGGGCAGTTGATCGGAGAAGGGTGTTCTCTGGAAGAGGCCGGCCAGAAGATTCAGCAGGTCACGGAAGGGCGCGGCTCGGCGAGAGCCATCTGTCATTTGGCGCAACGCCATTCACTGGAGTTGCCGATTTGCACTCAGGTCGAACAAGTGCTTAGCGGGACGATTGGCGCGGCCGAAGCGGTCGCAGACTTGCTGGCGCGTCCGATCCGTGCGGAGTTTTCTGATGCCTGAGACTTTTGCACTCAATCTTGAGTTTGCCGGCATTTCCATGCGCACGCCATTGGTGCTGCTGTCCGGTTGCGTGGGTTTTGGCGATGAATACACTCGGGTTGAAGGGTTCTCTTTGGATGAGGTTGGCGCGGTGTGCCTGAAAGGCACCACCTTGAAGATGCGCGATGGCAATCCGGCGCATCGCGTGGCTGAGACGCCGGATGGGATGCTCAACTCCATCGGGTTGATGAATCCCGGCGTCGATCGAGTGGTCAACGAAATCCTGCCGGCGCTGGATTTTGAGCAGACCCGTTATATCGCCAATGTTTCCGGTGCGACGGCAGAAGAGTACGCAGAAGTGACCCGGCGTTTTGACGATTCGCCGATTGACGGCATCGAGGTCAATATTTCCTGTCCGAATGTGCGTGCCGGCGGGATGGCCTTCGGCAACGATCCGAAGATGTCGGGCGAAGTGGTTGCGGCGTGCCGTGCCGTGACTTCCCGGCCCCTGATTGTCAAACTCTCACCGAATCAGACGGACATCCGGGCGAATGCGCGCGCCTGTCTGGAAGCTGGCGCAGACGCTTTGGCCGTAATCAATACGGTCGCCGGCATGGCGATTGATGCCGAGAGCCGCAAGCCGGTGCTGGGCACCATGCAAGGAGGACTGTCCGGTCCGGCCATCAAGCCCATTGCGTTATTGCAGGTGCATCAGGTGTATCAGGAAATTCAGGCGCAGGGCCTTTCCGTGCCGATCATCGGGCAAGGCGGCGTGGTGAGTCCGCAGGATGCGCTGGAGTTTCTGATTGCAGGAGCGAGCGCGGTTGGCGTTGGGACCGGACTGTTCTACGATCCCCTGCTGTGCGGCAAGATCAATCAGGGCATTCGGGAATATTTGGAGCGCCATGACATGGCGCATGTCTCGGAGTTGACCGGAACGCTGGATCAGTCTTCGCTGTAGCCGAGTTTTTGGAGTATGCCCTGCAAGGATTCCTGGCCGCTATAACTCATCACCAACTGCCCGCCTCCATCGCGCCGCGGCCTTAGGGTCACGGAGCATCCGACCAGGTCGGAAAGCTTCTGTTGCAGGCGCAAGACATCAGGGTCTTCAGTCTTCTCGGGTGTCTCTTTTCCATTCGCGCTCTTCTGCTTCGCCAAGCGTTCGGTTTGACGCACCGACAATCCGCGCCGCACAATTTCATTCGCCAGTTGCTTTTGCAGGGTGGGATTCAGGGGAACCAATACCCGTGCATGGCCCATGCTGAGACTTCCGTCCACGATCCGCTTTTGCACCTCCGCATGCAATTGCAGCAGCCGGATCAGGTTGGACACGGTGGCGCGGGCACGCCCCACGCGCTCTGCCACCTCTTCGTGCGTGCAGTTCATTTGGTAAGCCAGTCGCTCCAGTGCCTTTGCTTCGTCGATCGGGTTGAGGTCCTCGCGTTGAATATTCTCAATCAGGGTCAGTGTGGCGGCTTCATCGTCCGACATGTCGCGCACGATGGCCGGCAGACTTTCAAATCCTGCTTCCCGAGCGGCGCGTAAGCGCCGTTCGCCTGCAATCAGTTCATACAATTTCCCGACGCGCCGCACCACAATGGGCTGAATTGCGCCACTTTCTTTTAGAGAATCAGCCAGTGTGCGGATTGCTTCCGGGTCAAAGTCAGTGCGCGGCTGAAAGGGACTTGGCCGCAGTTGATCCAGCGCAATGTCCAGCAAAGTATTGCCGTTGGACTCGGGGCTATCGTCCGATCTGTTTTGTTCGCTAAGCAGGGCATCGACGCCGTGCCCCAATCGACTGCGGGAGGTCATGCGGCTTTCCTGTCTGTGGCGTCCTGACGGCGCAGAATTTCGCCGGCTAGTGCCAGATAGGCAACTGCGCCGGGGCTGGTTCGTTGGTAAAACAAGGCAGGCTGACCAAAACCGGGTGCTTCAGCAAGAGCGACGTTGCGCGGGATCAGCGTGCGATAGACACGATCTCCAAAATGATCCAGCAATTTTTGAGAAACCTCATGCGCCAGATTGTTGCGTGGGTCGTACATCGTACGCAGGATGCCGGCAAGTTGCAATTGCGTGTCGGTCCGTTGTCCAATTCGCTCCACGGTGTTCATGAGTGCCTCGAGTCCTTCTAGCGCATAAAACTCACACTGGATCGGGACAAGAACCCGATCTGCAGCGATCAGTCCGTTGACGCTCAGAATATTCAGTGAGGGAGGACAGTCTAGCAGGACGTAATCATACCCGCAGTTCTGCAAAGCGTCGCGCAAGCGATACTCGCGCCGTTGTTCCGACATCAGGCCGACTTCCGCATGCGTGAGCGCCGCATTGCCGGGCAGCAAGTCAAATCCAAACAGGTTCGCATGGATGGCATCGCGCAAAGGGGTTCTCGCCGTCAAAACATCCGCGCATCCTGCTTCCAGTTGATTCTTGTTTAGGCCGCAGCCCGTGGTGGCATTGCCTTGCGGGTCCAAGTCCGCCAGCAACACCTTCTGTTGCGTGGCGGCCAGGGAGGCCGCCAGATTGATGGCGGTGGTCGTTTTGCCGACCCCGCCTTTCTGGTTGCAGATGGCGTAAATGTGCGTCACGTCATCCCCTTGTGCGCTGCAGCACGAGAATGCTTCGTCCCGACAAGTGTTCCACTTGAGTGCTCCAGCCATCCAGATCGAGAGTGTCGCCGGATTCAGGCCCTTGCGGCAGCACCATCCGCCCATCCGGGGCGCATAGATGAGTGCAGTCGCGCACCAAATCTGAAGCGGGCCCGACTGCTCGCGCCGTGATGCAGTCAAAGGGCGCATCCTGATAGTGCGCCATGTCTTCCGTGACCACCGTGACATTGGCCAGTTCCAATTCCAACGCAACCTGGCGCGAGAAGCGTGTTTTTTTGTGGTTTCGGTCAAGCAGAGTGACTCGAATCTGCGGATGGGTAATGGCCAGCGGCAATCCGGGAAGACCGGCTCCGGTGCCGACATCCAGCAGGCGGCAGGGAGGTGCCGGGAGCAACGGTGCAAGCAGCAAAGAGTCCAGAATGTGTCGCGGACCGATTTCTGATACCGTGTGGGGACTGATCAAATTGTAGGCCCGATTCCATCGGGCCAGCATGATTCCATAGGCGGTCAGGCGCTCCAGTTGTTCCGGTTCGATTGTTGGGCGCTCCAGTCGGGTTGCCGCTTCCGCTTTCAATTGTCGCCGTAGCGTTGCGCGGGGCACCGGCAACACCGCGGCGGTACGACGACGGGGCCGGGAGTCGGTTCGATGTGCGGCCGCACGCATATTCAGGAAGCAAGTCTCAAGTGTTCCCGGGCCTTCAGGTGCACCCGGAGAATTTCAATCGTTGCCGGAGTAATGCCGGGAATGCGCGAGGCCATTCCCAGCGTCCGGGGACGTTGTTGACTGAGTTTTTCGCGCGCCTCGTGCGACAGCGCAGTCATTGCCTGATAGTCGAATTCTCGAGGAAGGCGGCGCGCTTCATCTTTTTGTGTCTGTTCAATCTCGCGCAGGTGCCGGCGAATGTAGCCTTCATAGTGCAATTCAATTTGGGCCTGCCGAGCAATTTCTTCGGAGGCAACTGGATAGTCTGGCAGTTTGTTGACAAGCGCGGTGTAATCTGCGTCCGGGCGTTTGAGGTGCTCGGCCATGGTTTGTTCGCCCAGTCGGGTTGTGCGCAGCTGTTCCAGTTCCCGCTCCAGCGCATCGCGACGATGTTCAAATGCGGCCCACTGGATCTCGTCGACCAGGCCGAGGCGTCGCCCAATTTCGGTCAGCCGAAGATCCGCGTTATCTTCTCGAAGACTCAGGCGGTATTCCGCGCGGCTGGTAAACATTCGATACGGCTCGTCCACGCCACAGGTGATCAGGTCATCAATCAGGACGCCAAGATATGCCTGATCGCGACGCGGCCACCAGGAGTCTTCTTCCAGAATCTGGGCGGCGGCATTGAGTCCGGCAAGCAGCCCCTGCGCTGCCGCTTCCTCATAGCCGGTGGTGCCGTTGATCTGTCCGGCCAGATACAGTCCCGGCATGTTCTTGCACTGCAGGGTCGGATCCAGTTGGCGCGGATCAAAAAAATCGTATTCAATGGCGTAGCCATACTGCGTCAACCGGGCCTGTTCAAACCCCGGGATCGTGCGCACAAAGGCTTCCTGCACGTTGCGCGGCAGGCTGGTGGAAATGCCGTTGGGATAGACCTGATCCGTATCCAGGCCTTCCGGCTCAATGAATATCTGATGTGCCTTGCGTTCGGCAAAGCGCTCGATTTTGTCTTCGATGGACGGACAGTAACGCGGACCGCGACTGTCAATGGCGCCACTGTACAAAGGCGACAGATGCAGATGTTCGCGAATGATGTCGTGAGTCTCGGGGGTGGTTCGAGTCAGATGGCAGGGGACTTGGCGTGGGCGTGCCGCATCCAGGCCGCGTCGTGACAGGAACGGCGGCGGGGTGTCTCCAGGCTGGATTTGAGTGGCCGACCAGTCCACGCTGCCGCCGTCAATGCGCGGCGGGGTCCCGGTTTTCAGTCGCCCTGAATGAGGCATCAACTCGCGCAGTCGCTGCGCAAGAAAGAGACTGGCGGGGTCGCCGGCCCGTCCGCCTTCGGTTTGTTCTTCCCCGATGTGCATCAGCCCGCCCAAGAAGGTGCCGGTTGTACAGACCACCGCCTGTGCCGATAGCGCTTCTCCTGATTCGGTGTAGAGACCTTTTACGACTCCCTGGGATACGATCAGGTTGCCGATGGCTGCTTCAACGATTTCCAGGTTTGGTTGGCGGCTGACCCATTCCTGAATGGCGGCTCGATACAGGTTGCGATCGGTTTGTGCGCGCGTCGCCCAGACGGCTGGGCCTTTACTTCGGTTGAGCACGCGCACCTGGATCGCGGCGCGGTCCGCCGCCCACGCCATGGCGCCGCCGAGCGCGTCAAT
>RKRZ01000115.1 GCA_007571105.1 Gammaproteobacteria bacterium | reverse complement strand
GTAGCCGGGATCTTCGATGTGAATGGCAAATCCGGTGGGCAGAAGTTCGGTGTCGCCCGGGCGAAGCGTCACGGGCTCTTCCAGACAGGCGCGCAAGTCGAGTCCGGCAGACCCTTCGGTAGCATGATGCGGCAAGTCAATGTCCCTGCCCAGGCGTTCATCCAGCAGACGTATTTTTATGTTGCGCACGAGCGTTGAAGTCAATAATGGAAGCAGGGGAGCCAAGCCGTGCGGCAATGTATTCCACCAGATCGCGCGCAAGCATAGATTTGGATGCTGGACCGATGGAATGAGTCTCATCAATGCTGACGACTTCCAGTTGCGAGTCCACATCCCCGAAGCCGAAATTGTCGCCAATGAGATTGGCAACGATCAGATCGGCGCCTTTGGCCTGCAGCTTGGCGCGGGCGTTTTCAATCAGATCCTCCGTTTCGGCAGCGAAGCCGACCAGGTATGGGCGCATATCCCATGTCGCAACCGCCGACAGAAGGTCCGCAGTAGGCTCCAGCGCCAATGTGGGCGGCGTGTCTTTTTTCTTGATTTTGTCAGCACTTGACTTTCGCACTCGCCAATCGGCAACAGCGGCGGCGGCGATAAGCAGTTGGCACTCGCGACCATGTTGCTCGACAGCCTGCAGCATCTCGTCCGCACAGGTGACGTGAATGACTTGTGCTCCTTCGGGAGGGTCCAGAGTGATCGGACCGCACACCAGAGTGACTTGAGCGCCGCGGTTGAGCAGGGCATCCGCGGTGGCGCAGCCCATGTGGCCGGTGCTGAAGTTGCTGATGAAGCGTGCCGGATCGATGCGTTCTCGTGTGGGCCCGGCCGTAACCAAGGCTTGGATGCCCTGCAGGTCTTGAGGGACTGCCAAGGAGAGAAGTGCCTCCTTCAAATCTTCCGGTTCCTGCATTCGTCCTGCGCCCACTTCGCCGCAGGCCTGCTCCCCGATTTCCGGCTCCAGCACGGTCACACCACGGCGGCGCAAGGTCGCGACATTCTCCTGAGTGGCAGGGTGCTCCCACATCACGGTGTTCATTGCCGGCGCAATCATCACGGGGGCTCGAGTGGCCAGGCAGATCGTGCTGAGCAGATCGTCTGCAATGCCCATGGCGAGGCGCGCCAGGCAGTTCGCACTCGCCGGTGCAATCAGGACAAGGTCAGCCCATCGAGCCAACTCAATATGACTCATCGTCATTTCGGCGCTGCGGTCAAAAAGAGCTTCGCGAGCCGGCCGTCCGCTCAGGGCCTCCAGCACCATCGGACTGACAAATTTCTTTGCCGCTTCAGTCATGACGATTTGCACCTGCGCGCCGTCTTGACGCAACTGCCGCACCAACTCGCAGGTCTTGTACGCGGCAATGCTGCCGGTAATGCCCAGCAGGACTTTCTGTTGATTCAGAGTCATGTCAAAAGTTTATCAGAAGTGCCGAGGACTTCGATTAGTTTGTCGATTTGCGCGTGGGTGTGGCAGGCCGACAGGGTGATGCGCAAGCGTGCGCTTCCCTCAGGGACTGTCGGGGGACGAATGGCGCTGACAGCAAATCCCTTTTCACGCAACTGTTGACTGATGGCCAGGGCGGCAGAAGCCTTGCCGACCAAGAGCGGCTGAATTGCACTGCGCGAAGGCATTAAGGGGAGTGTTTTCTGTTGCGCGCATTGGAGGAAGTAATCGATATTCCCACGCAAGCGTTCGAGGTGTTCGGGTTCGCTCTCAAGCAACTGCAAGCTTTCAAGTGCCGCCGCCGCGAGGGGAGGCGCCAATGCCGTGTCGTAGGTGTAGGTGCGCGCATATTGCAGCAGGTGTTCCATCAGGCCGTGAGGCCCCGCAACAAACCCACCTTGGGCGCCGAGTGCCTTGCTCAAAGTGCCGACCAGCAGGGGCACCTCGCCTTGGCCGAGTGCTGCGTCTTCCAGCACGCCGCCGCCATGTTCGCCGAGAACGCCAAGACCATGCGCATCGTCACACATTAATAAGGCGCCGTTCGCATGCGCCAGTTCTGCAAGCTCCCGAATCGGTGCGATATCGCCACCCATGCTGAAGACGCCTTCGGTGACGAGCAGGGCGACATCCGTACTCATTAACCGTGCCGCATCTTCAAAGTCCGCATGGGCATAACGTTTTCGGTTGGCTCCGGACAGTGAGACTGCGTCCAGCAGGGAGGCGTGATTCAACCGATCTTCCAAAATCGTGTCGGTGCGTTCAGCAAGTGCGGTGATGCAGCCAAGATTTCCGAGGTAGCCGGAGGAAAACACCAACGCACAGTCGCGTCCGGTAAAGCGCGCCAGCGCTTCTTCCAGCGCTTCATGAATCTCGGTATAGCCTGTGATCAAGGGTGAGGCGCCGGCGCCGACGCCATAACGCGAAGCTGCTTCGGCTATGGCCTCGCATACTTGAACGTTTTGACTGAAGCCCAGATAGTCGTTGGAGCAGAAGTTGATTTGCGTATGCCCGTCTAGGGACACGTGGTCGTTGCAGATATCGCCGCGCACCTGGCGAATCCGACGTGCATCCGCCTCGCGCGGGACACGCCAGTCTTTCATCAGGGCTTCAGGACGGTTGACTGTGGCCCATGTCTGCATCCAGTCCTAAGCGGGTGAACAGGGCCTGGTCCCGGTGCATATCCGGGTTGGGAGTGGTAAGCAGGGTTTCCCCGTAGAACACGGAATTTGCCCCAGCCAAAAAGCACAGCGCCTGCATCTCGTCGCTCATCTCTTCACGCCCGGCAGACAGTCGCACCATCGAGCGCGGCATGGTAATGCGTGCCGCCGCAATGACGCGCACAAATTCCAACGGGTCCAGATTGGCGGCGTCGCCCAGGGGCGTGCCCTCGACGCGCATCAACAGGTTAATCGGCACGGATTCGGGGTGCGGGTCTTGTGCGGCCAGTTGAGCCAGCAGACCGGCGCGGTCCCGACGGGATTCGCCCATGCCGAGGATGCCCCCGCAGCAGACGCGAATGCCTGCTTCGCGAACATGGCGCAACGTGTCGATGCGGTCCTGGTACACGCGCGTGCTGATGATCTGGCCGTAAAACTCCGGCGAGGTGTCCAGGTTGTGGTTGTAGTAGTCCAGTCCGCAATCTGCCAATCGCTGTGCTTGCGAAGCACTCAGCATCCCCAAAGTCACACAGGTCTCCAATCCTTCGTCCTGGACGATTTCGATCATGCGCATCACCGCATCCAGGTCCTGATCGGTCGGAGCGCGCCAGGCAGCACCCATGCAAAAGCGGCTGGCGCCACTTTGCACCGCACGCTGTGCCGCGATGCGCACGGCATCTAGGTCGAGCAAATTTTCCCGCTCAAGGCCGGTGGAGTAATGTGCGCTTTGCGGGCAATAGGCGCAGTCTTCCGGACACCCACCAGTCTTGATCGACAGCAGCGTGCTGATTTGAATCTGATTGGCGGGCTGGTGTTCGCGGTGGGCGCATTGCGCCTGATAGAGCAAATCGTTGAAAGGAAGGCCGAGCAGGTTGACGACCTCGGAGACTGTCCAATCGTAGCGGGAAGCAGGCATGGCGGCATTATAAGGGCGCGCCACCTTTGTGTTTCTTAGGTCTGGGCCCAGAGGGGCATCGGCCCGAGCAGGTCAAACACCCAGTTGCCTAAAGTGAATACCAGGGCCGTCGCCAGCAAGACCGACAGTATATCTAGCCAGAATCCGGCTATCAGCATTTTCGTAATTGGGACTCTTCCAGAGCCGTACACGATGGCATTGGGAGGTGTAGCGATGGGAAGCATGAAGGCGCAGGAGGCAGTCAGGGCTGTTGGGATCAGCAGCAGCAGAGGGTTTGCGCCAATGCCTTGCGCCAGTGCCGCCATGATCGGAATTGCGGTTGACGTGGTTGCCGTATTCGAGGTCAACTCGGTCAAACTGGTGATAAATGCGGCGATGCTTACCACCACTTCCAGCGCGCCGCGACCCTGCAGCAGCACTTCGAATTGTCCAGCGGTCCACCCGGACAATCCGGAGACGGCAAACCCCTTGGCCAGAGCGAGCCCGCCGCCGAATAGCAGTAAGACTCCCCAAGGCACTTTCTCGAGATCTGTCGCTTCCAGCAAATGGCCGCGCGATGAAGATGCGGGCAAAAGGAACAGCCACAGTGCCATGAAAATGGCAATCGTGCCATCATCAATTAAATATCCGACGGCGTCGATGTCGAAGCGTGCAAGCATCGCGTCCAGGTAATAACTCCATCCGTAGAGATCAACATCGCTGCCGAACAGGCGCTCTTTGCGCGTGAACCATAACGTGACGAGGATGACAAAGATTACGAGGACTCGTTTCTCTTCCGGGTGCATCGGCCCGAGTTCTCGCAGTTGTTGTTGGATCAGTCCGGTGCTGCTGATTGTCTGGGTATGCGGCAGTCGGAACAGGATTCGGGTGAGGAGCACCCAGGCACAGGCCAAAAACACCAGCGAGAATGGCAGTGCCATGAGCGTCCAGGAAGCGAAGGAAATCGACGGCGCTTGGGGGAAAAGCTGCTCAAATTGAGCGACCAGAATGGCGTTTGGCGGAGTTCCAATCAGGGTTGCCATGCCGCCAATGGAAGCCGCATAAGCAAGGCCCAGCAACAATGCGAGACTGAAGTTCCGGCTTCGGCTTGCTGCGTCTTCCTCAAGGTCATGGCTTTCCTCGCAGAAGAACAAAATCGACAGGGCAATCGGCAGCAACATCATGGTGGTGGCGGTGTTCGACAGCCACATGGACAGGAAGGCCGCGGCGATCATGAATCCGAGCACGATGGTGGCGGGCCGATTCCCCACCAGCCGCAGCACCTGCAAGGCAAAGCGCTTGTGCAGGTTCCATTTCTGCAAAGCGATCGCTATCAGAAAGCCTCCCAACAGCAGAAACGAAACCCAGCTAAGGTATTGCTGGACGACGCCCTCGAGCCCTGCAGTCGGACGCATCGGCATGATGCCCAATGCCGGGAACAGCACCAGCGGTATGAGCGAGGTTGCCGGAATGGGGATCGCCTCGCTGATCCACCAGATGGCCATCCAGGCCGTGATTGCCATCATGCGCCCGACCATCGGGTTCCCCAAATCAGGCTCGGTCAGCGCAAGGATCAGTACGAAGGCAAGCGGTCCCAGCCACAGCCCGATCCGTTGGCGCAAGTCTCGGGTTGGAGGCGCTTCCTGCGAGATAATCATTTAACTGAGGAGTCTACTCAGGTCGGTGGTCTCAAGTACGATTCCGATCCAGACCAAAGCGCCAACGCGAGGATTGCGCAAGAAGGCGCGCAAGCAGGCTTTGGCTTCGCGTTCACGGACACTGAAGAGTTGTTGCACAAACAAGACACCGGCACCTGCGAGGCAAATAGTGTAGGGCATCCCGAACCCCTGCATCCAGCCCACCATCAGCATGCTTAACAAAAACACGCTTTGCAGTACTCCCACTGCGATTCTGTCCCATTCGCCAAACAAGATCGCCGTGGAGCGATTGCCCACCTGAAGGTCTTCTTCACGATCGGCCATGGCGTA
>RKRZ01000121.1 GCA_007571105.1 Gammaproteobacteria bacterium | reverse complement strand
ATATCTGGACACTCTCCGAAGGCACGGCTTGTTGGCCACCGTGAGCGAGATTGCGCCGTTCGAGCAATTGATATGAACTTGTTCCAAAGCCGGACGCTGTCAATTGTGGTCAACGGGGTTGAATTATGGGCGCCGATTGGCACGGCCTTGGTCCTATAATCAGGGCAGAGAGGTACTTCTAAATGAGTGCATCCAAAAGGCCATACACCCAAACGCCGAAAGACACCCTTGAACGCAATCCGGGAATTGATGCTACGGTAGTGGAGCAGTTTGGGAAGCTGGAGCGTGCACTCAAGAAGCTTGGGGTTGAAATAAAGCCTACCTATGGTATTGAACCGCCATTCGGTCGGAACCGTGCTCCGATTCATAATCGAAGCCGCAAGTGACCGATGTGTGGCGCCCGATGATCCCAAATTCCCACCTGCAAGCTTGGCTCACTGGACAAAACCGGCGCCCGTGGCGCGGTTGCGCCGCTTTTTATAGTTCGGCAGGCATTCAGCCGCTCCAGGAAAGTTGCAAACGGTTCTTGGGGATGACTATTCCGGCAAGGCAAGAGAACGGAAGGCCATGCTAGAGATCTATCGGTCATGCTCCGACGAGCAACCCACAATTGATGCGAGCGCCCATGCGAAACTCGAAATGCAGTTGCAGAATGCCTTCGAACACGAGCCCCTGGAGGACGGAATAGGACACGCCGCCGAGGGTCTCATTCGAGAGGCATTGCATTTGCCCCGTCAGTCGGAAGTGTTGGAGCAACTGCGGTCGTTCGCCCTGAACGACGACTACCCGAGCTTTGCGGCATCGGTTCTGCGCTGCTTGGGGCGCCAGCAAGAACCGGGGACATCAGAATGGCGCGCCGATATTGTCAGGTCGGCGCTAGAGGCGAGCGACGTTCAGATCAGGGATGCGGCAGTTCAGGCCAGCGAGGAATGGGGAGGCCCTGAAGTGCTGGGAGCGCTCCGAAATCATGTCGAACCAGTGGTGTGACTGGGCGATTACATTGCCGAGGTCATTGACGATATTTCCGTATAAGCAGGCCATGTTTCTCGCACGGAAGGTATCGCTGGCGAAATGTGAGCCTCAAGAGGCTCTCACGCTGCCAATTATGGCCAACGGGGTTGAATTACGGGTGCTGATTGGAACGGCCCTGGTTCTATAACCGGAACATGACCGAGGCCATTGCATGCCTCTAGATGTCAAGCACCGCAACCGAGGATAATTCATGACCAGGGGCAGCATCTGGACCGGGTGGAGATCCGGCGGTTCCGGGGACTGTCGAAACTCGACCTCGACCAGTTGGGCAGGTTCAACATTCTGCTCGGTGCGAACGACTTCGGTAAGACATCGGTCCTCGAAGCCGTCTTTCTACTGACTGGCATTACGAACCCGCCGTTGCCGCTCAAGGTTCAGGGTTTGAGGGCTGTTCCCACTAGGAAGTTCGATGACCTGAAGCTCCTGTTTCACGGTCTCGACCTCGACCGGCCCATCGACTTGATGGGCCATTCCTCCGGCGCCGTTGAGCGGCGCCAACTCAAGATATCGGCCCCGCGCACGGAGTTCGAAATCAGGGCAGATACATTACCGGCAGCAAACGGCGGAAACGGCAGTTCGCGGATTCTGGGACATTCCAGGCCGAGCACGGACCAAGCATCTTCTGCCGTTCCGCTGGGTTCGCGGGTGCTGCACTACAAGGGGACGATACATCCCCGCCAAGGAGACAGCCGCTCCTTGTCGGGGACGCTGCATGTAGTAGATGAGAGCAATATTCAGATCAAAAGCTCCGTCAAGTTCGCAAGCAAGTGGCCAAGCTCGTGCCCCTCCTGCAGACAATCAACGCGCGCATCACCGGTGTCAGCACGAGCGGCGACTTCGCTTACGCAGACATCGGCCTAGACCAGATGGTGCCGCTGAACGTCTTCGGGGGTGACATGATACGCGCCGCGAACGTAGTGGCCCACCTCTTGCTTGGCGGCGAGCAAATTCTTCTGATGGACGAGCTGGAAAACGGACTGCACCACGCAGCGGTAGATTCGTTTCTTCGAGTGCTGCTGACGCTGTCGCACGCCAGAGGCATCCAGGTATTTTCCACTACCCACAGTTTGGGTGTGTTGGAGAGCTTGTTGAATGTGCTGGGCGAAGAAGCGTTTTCCGAGCATCGCTCGGTAGTGCGCTGCATCACGCTTCAGCGCAATCGGGAGGGGCGTGTATGCCCCTATCCCTACGATTACCCGCAATTCGAGCATTGCGTGAGAAACGGTATCGAAATCCGATGACTTGAGACCCTGCTGGAACAGATGGCCCCGCCTGATTACCGAGCGATCTACGGTTGCTTCGATGACTACGAAGCGTGCCTGTGCCGTCTCGACCCCCAATACACGCGCCCGGGCCGCAAGGCGCGAATCTATGCATACTGCGAAGCTGTAGGCGCCGCCACCGGGCCGGACAAGAACTACAGCGATGCCAAGCACTGGAATGCCGATGCGCCGGTCCTGAAGCCGTTGCAGCAATTGCTCCGCAGTATGGTCGGCAATGCCGAAGCGTGATCTTGGCCCCAGTGTCAGAGACAGACAGCACAGCGCTTCAGAACGATGCGTAAACCGCTGAAGTTTGCGGTCTGTTCCATGTGAAGATTGCCACCTGATCCAGAGCAAAGCTGCCACCGTCGGTGTTCGCCAGGAAACGGGACTCTCGTTCCATCCACTTCATTGCTCCGGTTCGGCTGGCAGCCTTTACATGGAACAGCCGGCAGGGTACCCAATCCGCCATCCGCGCCGAATGACTCCGAAGCGGTAACTTTCCCGTAAAATACACAGTTTATGCGTTATTTTCTCTTTTTCTGTTGAGTTTTTGCATACTTTAGGCTATAAATAGCCATTTCATGCGCTATCAGCGTGCGAAGAGACAAAACGATGCTCATTAGATTTTCGCTCGAAAACTGGATGTCGTTTCGTGAACGGGCAACTTTCTCGATGGTTGCCAGTCGGGAGCGCCAGCACCGCAGCAGGGTTCCCAGGATAGCAAAATACCGCGCAAGCGTTTTGCCTGTTGCGGCGATTTATGGTGGTAATGCGTCCGGGAAGACAAATCTGTTCATGGCGCTTGCATTCGCCCAAAAGTTTATCGTCGACGGAATTCGCCCCAAGCATTCGATTCCCGTTAAGCCTTTTCTGCTGGACTCCGCCGGTACCAGGCAACCGTCGCATTTTGTCTTTGAGTTGCTGGTTAACGAAACCATTTACGAATTCAGTTTCGCCGTGACCCGTGCCGCGGTTCTGGAGGAAAAGCTGGTAGTTATTTCCAGCGCCAGAGAACAAGTGCTCTACCATCGACACGGCGAGCAACTCGGTGAATTGTCCAAGCGGTTGAATAACAGCCCGATGTTTCGTTACGCCTTCAAGGGAACCCGGAAAAACCAACTGTTTCTAGCCAACGCCATCTCCCAGAAAGTGGGCGAAGAAGTTGACGAGTTACAGAAAGTACATGACTGGTTCGAGCACTCGCTGGTGCTGATTGATCCTGATTCCCGTTTCCTGGGCTTTCATCAATTCTTCAAACTCGATCGCGATGCCAGCCAGATTCTGCGGAATCTGGACACAGGTATTGTGCGTATGGATAGCGAAGAAGCTTCCTTGAATACTCTTGATATTCCGGAACGCATAAAGGCGGATCTGGAGGAACTCGCAGAGGGGACGGGGATCAATTTGGTCAGTAAGGGGCTCAGGGTGGCCGTGACTCGCGAGGAAGGAAAGCTGATCGCCAGAAAACTCGTGACGTGGCATCCAAGAACAGATGGCTCTGAAGTGCAGTTTGAGTTCTCTCAGGAATCTGATGGGTCGCGACGTCTTATCGATCTGCTGCCTGCATTTCAGGGGCTTTCCGGTCATGCGCCGGGGAATGTGTATGCCATTGATGAAATTGATCGCAGTCTTCATACGCATCTGACGCGCCATCTTCTGGAAAGTTACTTGGCCAATTGCTCCGCGAAATCCAGGGCGCAATTGCTTATGACAACGCATGATGCCCTCCTCATGGACCAGTCATTATTTCGACGCGACGAAATGTGGGTGGTTGAAAGGAACAGATTGGGCAACTCAACGCTAATTCCTGTAAGCGATTACGGGGATGTCAGACATGACAAGGATATTCGCAAGAGCTACTTGATGGGGCGGATGGGCGGGATCCCTCGCCTCGTGCAGGGAATGGATATCGGCGTTGGCACTCACCCGAAGAGGCGTGCACGGGAAAGTTGATGCCTCGCTCCAGGCGCTCATTCCGGCGTTCAACCGGTACGCGGCGGTATCGAAAAATTTTCCTTATTTCGGTGGAAGGCTCGATAACTGAGCGTGAGTATTTCCGTATGCACATCTTCGAGAATCGAGCAAGAACAATAAAGCTGCTCACGGATAAACACGCGAATTCGCCCCTGCACGTACTCGAGCGCATGAAAAAGCATCTCCGGGAACACCCATTGAGGGCATCTTACGAAGCTTGGCTGGTTGTGGACAAGGACGAGTGGCGCGATGATCAGTTGCGTCCACTGCATTCCTGGGCGCAGGAGAAAGAGAATTTCGGCCTCGCCCTCAGTAATCCCAAGTTCGAATTCTGGTTACTACTGCACTTTGAGGACGGTGTAGGTATCGCATCTTCGCAAAACTGCACCCAGCGGCTAAAAAAATACGTGCCGGATTACAAGAAGGGTATTGATGAGCGCAAGTTCACGCGAGAGCGAATTCTGAGAGCAATCCAGCGCGCCAAGCAGCGTGATAACCCCCCTTGCGCCGATTGGCCTCGCTCGCTGGGCGCAACCACGGTATATCGACTGGTCGAGAAGCTGACGTAAGTCATTTTGCCGCGCATTCTTGAGACGCGGCGGCTCTCGGCCGGGTGCGTATTCCAGATGCACCCATGCGTGGCCGCTTTGCTCCGGTTCGGCTGGCAGCATCGACATGGAAGCGGCGGAAGACTGTAGTGTGCCGATCTGTGTGCAAAAAGGGGCCGGCGGCGTGACCGGAACAGGCGCCTATTGCTCAGTCGAATACGGGTTCAGAAACTGTCTTCCCCAAAAAAGCTTCCTGTCCACTTCGCTCAATTCTGCTTCCTCGCATACGGAGTCCCAATGCTTTTCGATGGATTCGGTCAAATGGCCGAAGATAGCCCGGGCATCGTCTTCCGAAAGCAGGAAATGACTCGCCGTGTCAATGGCAATCGAAAATGGCACACATTTGAAGCGAGCGATTGGGCGCTGACAGTGCTGTTGCGATCCGGAGCGGACAGGCGGCCTTGCCTGCAGGGAGCGGAGCGACCGAAGGGCAAGGCCGCCAGCGCGGCAAGCCGGGTCAGGGCGCGTTGGTGGCGGTGATGCGTAAGCTGCTGCTAATGCTCCAGGCCCTCGCCCGGCGCGGCACCCCGTGGGGCGCCCAACAGGCCCCAGCTGCCTAAAAAGAGCTTGACCCACAACACAGATACTCTCGTGAAAGAACGTCCCCCCGTGCCCCGACACGGGGCGGGAATCCAGT
>RKRZ01000117.1 GCA_007571105.1 Gammaproteobacteria bacterium | reverse complement strand
TCGGCAAGGAAGCAAAAACCAGGCTGGTGAGAACGTCGCCCGAAATTGATGTGATTCGCCCGCTCAAGGATGGCGTGGTGGCCGATTTCACCGCGGCAGGGAGAATGCTGGAAGTCTTTATTCGCAGAGCAACCCGCCGAAATGGCCAACGCCTGTTTTCCCTAGGGCCACGCGTATTGGTCTGCGTTCCCTATGGCGCCACTCAAGTGGAGCGGAAAGCCATCCAGGGTTCAGCGCAAAGCGCCGGAGCACGCAAGGTGTCGTTGTTTGAGGAACCGATACTGGCGGCACTGGGCGCCGGCCTGCCGGTCGAAGAAGCGGGCGGACAGTTCGTCCTGGATATTGGCGGCGGGACTTCGGAAATGGCAGTCCTGTCCTTGGGCGATATTGTTCTTGCCGAGTCTTTGCGCGTGGGCGGCGATCACTTCAACAAGAGCATTATTGATTATGTGGACAAGGAGCATAATCTTCTGATCGGTGAAAGCAAGGCGGAAGAAATCAAACATGCCTTGGGCACCGCCTACCCCAATCATAACCCCAAAGAAGCCGAAGTGTCTGGGCGCAGCAAGCGCGATGAGCGGCCAGTCAAAATCACTCTGAAAAGCTCGGACATGTACGCCGCACTGGAAAATTCCTTGCGCGAGATCGCAGAGAATGTCGACTCGGTGTTGGGGAAAGCCAGCCCGGATCTTGCCGCCGATATCGAGAAGAACGGCATTATGGTGACGGGGGGAGGTGCGTTGCTCCATGGCATTGACAAGTATCTGAAGGGAGCCACCAGCCTGGATGTCCACATCGCGGAAGACCCCTTGACCTGCGTGGCGCGAGGCGGCGGCATCGTGCTTCAAAGAGAAGAAATTTACGAACAAGGGAGTACCGTGTAACCCCGGACCGCCATACTCCCTCCCCTCTCCGGTGGTATGCTTCACGCTTCCTACTCTTCCGTCTCCGCCGCTTCACGCTTCCGCTTCCTCGCCAGCATCATCTTGGCGGGAGTATTGATGAACGCGGATCATCATTTCAATCTGTCGCGCCAACTTTATTTCATCATCGGAATCCCGGTCCAGGCGATCATCTCGCTGACATCGATCCCGGGACAATTTTTGGACTCCGTGCAGAAGCGTTTCTGGACGATTGAAGACCTGATCGATCAAAACTATCAATTGCGCCAACAACTGGTGCGCGAGAAGCAACGCTTACGCAACATGAATACGCTGGAACTTGAAAACCTGCGTCTGCGCAAACTGATGCAAATGGATTTGATACAGCCCACCCATCAGTCCCTGCTTGCGCGGGTCACTCATGTTGACTCCGGACCTTTCCAGCAACATATCGTGATCGATCGGGGCGGCCAAGACGGCATCTATATCGGCCAGCCTGTTTTGGATTCCGAAGGCGTGGTCGGGCAGATTTCCAAGATTGGCAGCGGACAATCCACGGTCCTCCTAATCACTGATGCCAGCCATGCCATGCTGGTCCGCAACGGACGGACCGGGGACCTTTATTTGGCCGAGGGCGACGGCCACCAGCTGAAATTGCGTTATGTGCCCCCGCGCAATGACATGCGCGAAGGCGATGTCATGTTGACTACCGGTTTGGATGAAACCTATCCCCCCGACCACCTCGTCGGCAAAGTCTCCCAATTAATCTCCCTGCCCGGCCGAGATTTCCTGGAAGCGGACATCGCGGTCAGTTCTTCCACCCATCGCAGCCGAGAACTTCTTTTGCTCTGGCCATCAGCCTCCCAAGATACGGAACCCGAGGATGAGTCCTGAATCACGATTTCGTATTCTGATCGGCCTGAGCCTGCTGGGGGCATTGGTGCTGGAGACCTGGCCTATTCCAACCTGGCTCATGCCCTGGTGGCCCCACTGGATTGTCGTGGTCATCATTTTCTGGGCCATCCAGTATCCGAAGATCGGCTACAGCACGGCCTGGATCGTGGGTCTGCTCCATGATTTTGTAACAGGCAGTTTGATCGGGACTCATGTGCTCAGCTTCAGCGGCATTATTTTTCTGTGCGGCCACTTCACTCGGGTGCTGAGTTTTTCAGACCAATTCTGGAGAATCGCCCCAGCCGGCGCCCTGCTGGGCCTGCATCTGCTGTATGTGCAACTTATCCTGCTCATTATGCTGGGAGCGAATTTCACCTGGGTGTCTTGGTGGGGCTTCCTGTCGAGCCTGATTCTCTGGCCGTTCTTGTGCAGTTTCCTCCTGATCTTGCAGCGTCGAACCGGATATCAACCCACAATTCAGTACGGGGGATAGGACTACGGATGCTGATCCAGCCATCGGGTAACCGCCTGCAATTGCACTGACGGTCCCAGTGGCAACAACTGCCGCTGGGTGCGTAGAAAAACCTGTCGCGCCAACTCTTCTTCTCCCATCAACACATACACATTGCCCAATTCTCCGGACAAATCCGGATGGTCTGGCCAACGCCGTTGCAAATTCTGATATGCTGCCTCTGCGCCCGCCAAATCCCGCTGCCGGAGCAGGCGGCGCGCCTGCCCCCAATCCGCAAACAATTGCTCTTGGGACTCTTGCAAAACCGCTGATGTGGCAGGGCGCACAGGTGCTGAAGTTTCAGGCACAACAGATTCGACCGGTAAGGCGCCCTCTACAGCCGTGTCTTCAGGATTGACTTCTGACAACATCTCAGTTGAGGGAATTTCCTCAGCCGTGGGGTCTTCCGCAACAGCATTCGGCTCCGATTCAAATAAAGGTTCAGTACTCAAACCTGGCAGCCAGTCGGCCTCCGGACTCAAACGGAAAACCAGCACCAACGCCAGCACAGCAATCCCGAAAAGCACCAAATGGCTAACCCAACGCGCTTTCGATGTCGACATAAGAACAGAATTCAGGGCATGGAGCGCATCGGCACAGGCCGCATGCGCATCAGTGGGTATACGTAGGGAATTTCTGCGAACACATCCGACGACGGCACAACCCGCTTGTGCGACTCGGCAGCACCTGCAGACATCGAGCCGACACTATCTTTTGTCCCTAGATTTCCCCCGCGGGCGGCGCCGGATTCAACTGCAGGCTTTTCCCGCATCGGGGCTTCCTCAGCCGCCACCATTGAGGTGGGCGCCCACATCAATGCAACAAGCAATACCGGCAAAATTCCACCGGAAATGCGCTTTTTGCCCGCGGACCTACCCCTCTCACTCATGGGCTTCGCATTATACTTCCCGCCATGACACAACTTGAGCCTGCCGACAAGGCATGGATCGACAACCAGAGTGCCCTAGATCGGTTTCTTGGCGCTATCGCATCGGCTCCCTGGCTGGTACTGGACACCGAATTCCTGCGTACTCGGACCTATTACCCACAACTTTGCCTGATCCAGATTTCCGACGGCACGCATCATGGTCTGGTTGACCTGCTTGCCGAGCTCGATCTTGAAGCCTTAATCGCACAATTACGAAACCGACGCCCATTGGTCTTGCATGCCTGCTTGCAAGACATCGAAGCACTGCATCATGACTTTGATCTGATTCCCCCGGAAGTGTTCGATACCCAAATCGCATGGGGCCTGTTGGGGCGCGAATTTCAAGTCAGTTACACCGCCATGGTGAAACAGCATCTCGACATCGAACTGGACAAGTCCCAAGTGCGTAGCCGCTGGGACCGGCGACCCCTGAGCAAAGCGCAATTGAGATATGCCCTGTCAGATGTTCTGCATCTTGCTCCCGTGTATGAGAGCTTGCGTGACGAATTAGAGGCGCAGAATAGATCAGAGTGGCTTCGCGAAGAGATAAAACGCCTGCTGGTCCCGGAGACATGGACTCCGGATCTCAATGAAGCATGGCGGCGCATCCGCGGAGACTACCGCCAATTCGATGGAACACAACTGGGAGCACTCCGTGCCTTGGCAGCGTGGCGGGAGCAAAAGGCACGCGATCATGATTGTGCGCGCAATTTCCTGCTTCAGGACGAATTGCTGATCACTCTGGCCCAGAATCCTCAAATGAAGCGCAAGGAATTCGAACGCACGGTCTCCAGACATCTTCCCCCAACCCTGAAAGAAGAACTCTGGCAAGCGTTGCAACAGATTCAAGACTCCCCGCCGATCCTCCGTACTCAACGTAAAACTCAGCAGGAACGTCGAGAAATTCGCCACCAGATCCAGGCATTGGGCAAACTCACGCGCGACATTGCTGCAGAACTGAGCATTGCGCCGGAATTACTTGCAACTCGTTCGATGCTGGAGGAATTTCTGGAACAACGGGAACAGTCAATCGTTCTACAAGGGTGGCGCCGCGCTTGTGTAGGCGATCCGCTAATGGAGGCCGTGGATGCACTCTGAAACGATTCCGGGTGAACTGTTACAACAAATCCGCAAAGCAACCGCGGACCGCGAGGTGTTGCTGATTGCAGACACGCCAACTCCCCCCATACCCGATTGGGTGGCATGTCACATTTCCAGTCAACACGCTCTGCAGGAAACCGCATCACAATACGCTATCGGCTTGGTGCTCACGCCATGGGTGGACGACACGCAACTGGATGCCGTCATTGCCCGCCTGCGCGACCTTCTGGTCAAGGAATTGTGGGTGTTGCACCCGGGAGACATGGCCGAGCAGACTGAACGGATGGGGGCTTTAGGGTTGCGTTGCAAGCACGTGGTAGACGTCGAAGGGCAATCCTGGGGAGTGAATCATTTTGATTTGCGCCGTTATAAGAAGACGCCACACTGGCTGAACAGCCGCTATTGGGCGAATCCGGAGTTATGGAACCGATTTCGCTGGTAGCAACTTCAACCTTGATCGTGCATATCGCAGAGTTCCTGACTTCTCTGTGGCGCATTATCGGGGCAAAGACCGCACTTTTCATTGCCCGGGACCGCGTAGTCCATTTTCTTCGGATGCGGAAATTTCAAACTGTCCATCAAAGCCACAAAATCTTCTTCGCTGGTGCCCTCTTTCAGACGAGGATTGCGCGCCTTCTCCTGGGCTACTGTTGACACGAAGCGACCTTCGTAATCGTGTGCTGGATAAACCAGCGTATCACCTTCCAAAGTGAAAAACTTATCCCGAATCGAACGATACAGAACCGCCGCATCACCAGACTGGAAGTCTGTACGTCCGCAAGCGTCGATCAGAAGTGCATCACCAGAGAACAACCAGTCCACCGCCCCGGCATGAAACAGATAGGCGTGATGAGTGTCGGTGTGCCCTGGAGTAAACAAGGGATGAATCTCTACTGAACCGACACGAAAAGTTTCGCCTTCACGTACACCGATGTCCCGGCATGGCAAATTGTCTAAAGCCGGCCCAGCAATCGCGCACTCGGTCAGCGCTTTGAGTTTATGGGCACCCGTCAAGTGGTCGGCGTGAATATGGGTATCCAGCACGCAAGTCAGCTTACGGTCCATGGCCTGCAAAACTTCCAGGTCCCGCTCTACGGTCTCCAATACCGGATCGATCAATACAGTCTCCCCGCTCTGCTCACAACCGAGCAGATAGGTGTAACTGCAAGATTCAGGCTCGAAAAGTTGGTGAAAGATCATCGAAACTCCAAAAGTATCGCCCTTAATGGTAGCAACACGCGGCTCGACGATGGTGGGCCATCAGGGACTCGAACCCCGAACCTGCTGATTAAGAGTCAGTTGCTCTACCAATTGAGCTAATGGCCCAACTCGCCAAGTATCCATTTTCGTAGAGGCACGCCGGAAAATGGGGTGAGTGACGGGATTTGAACCCGCGACCTCAGGAGCCACAATCCTGTGCTCTACCGGCTGAGCTACACTCACCACAACCGGAATTGGCACGCCCGGCAGGACTCGAACCTGCGACCTCCGGTTTAGAAGACCGATGCTCTAATCCGCTGAGCTACGGGCGCACATTTTACCGTTTGAACCGCAACGAATTCATGGTCGGGGCAGCGGGATTTGAACCCACGACCCCCTGCTCCCAAAGCAGGTGCGCTACCAGACTGCGCCATGCCCCGGCGGTGCAAGTTTAACATGTGCGCTCGCCCTGCATGTGCAATTTTCGCCATTGTCTGATCATTCGGGCTTTGAAACCCCGCTGTTTTGTGGATCATATTCCGAATATATGAGACGCAAATGGACGACAAGAGAGATTCCAACCGGAAACTTATAAGTGTTTGCTACACACATTCCCTATAATTCCGAACATGAATCCCCTGCAAGACCGTGTTGCCATCATCACCGGCGCAGCTGGCGCCCTAGGCCAAGCATGCGTGGCACACTTCAGCAAACTGGGTGCCCAAGTAATTGCCGTTGACCTTGATGCCGCGGCCCTGCAGAAACTCCCGAGCACTGCGGGCACCTATGCCTGCGACCTCACAAAGGAGTCTGCTGTAAGAGAGGCTTTCCAGACCATTCACGGAGACCACGGCCGCATCGATATCCTGGCCAATGTGGCAGGTGGCTTTGCTATGGGGCCGCGTGTCGAAGAAACTGCTCTGGACGACTGGTTGGATATGTTCCAGATCAACGCGGTGACCGCATGGCTGTCTTGCGCTCAAGTGCTCCCCATCATGCGTGAAGCGAATTTCGGGCGCATTATCAACATCGGCGCTCGTGCCGTCCGACGTCCCGGTGCGCGTATGGCGCCCTACTGTACATCCAAAGCCGCCGTTGTCACTCTCACCGAAGTTCTGGCTCTTGAATGTGCTGACACCGGAATTACCGTTAATTGCATTTTGCCGGGAACGATCGATACTCCACGCAACCGCACCGATATGCCCAACGCGGATCATTCTCGTTGGGTTCCTCCAAGTGATCTTGCCATCGTCATCGGACAATTGGCAGACCCGGACAACACCTCGGTCAACGGTGCCACCGTGCCCGTTTATGGGAGAAGTTAGGAAAGTAGCCGGACGCTTCGCGGAAAATCAGTCTTCAGCAAACAACCGAGCAACCACGCGCTCAACCTGATAACCCCCATACAAGGGTTGCTCCAACAGGGCTAGAACACCATTCTTCCCGTGCAGGTGCAAAGCCCCCACAGCAACAAACACATTAGCCTTGGCAAACAAGATTCTCATGTAGTGCGTCATGACCACGCTGCGAATATCAATGGCGTGTTTCATGTAACTCAGGTAGTGCTTTCGTTTCGCAGGATCTTTATCAATAAAATCAGTCGACAGATCCATCATCGCCTGCAAATCTTCTCGCCTATAAGCCTTAATAATCTGTTCCATCGTTTCGCGCATGTGCGGATAAGCGCGCAACTTATCTTTCAGTAGGGAAATCTGCGAATCCATCGGCATCGCGTAGAACGCGGCTAATAACTCTTCGGGGGTTTCAACTTGAAACAACTCTTTCTGCTGAAGCGCCGCCAAATCCAGCAGTTTCTGATCGACAATCGGCCCCTTGTGCTCCGACTTGATGGACAGGCTGTGAATCGCCGCCCATGGCTTGATACGCCGCGCGAACTTCTCCTCCGCCTGATTTTGCTTGAGAATAGTGTAGACTTTCTCCGCAATCTCCTCACCTGCGACTTCTGCCAGAGTCTGACCGTCTGACAACATCATGCGTCCGCGAATGTTTTGGTGGCCGTGGTAGGGATTCCAGAATTTGGTGCTTGGAATGGCCTCGATGGCATAACCCTCGGAGCGATTAAAAATGTCCATGACCTCCGGAGAGAGGCGCGTTACCCGCTCGTCGTTGCTGTGGACTGTCCCCAGAATGTGCCCCACCGTTTCCCCTTCCTTGCTGACCTTCCAGAATACTCCCTCTGTAAACGGCACATGCTGCGTGACGTCGTAGAGGCCCCACGTCGTCACAAGCAATAAAAGAATCAATAGCCCGGCAATTGAGCGATCAGGCAACATAAATCAATAGGCAGGGTTCGGAAAAATTCGGGTAAAGTCTAGCACACCGCCAAGCTACAATAGACTGCGTTGCGCGATGGTTTCTTCGTCAGATCGGACCAGGTTGGAAACCGTCACACCCAACAAGCGCACCGCGCGGGAACGTACTGAAACCGCATGATGCAACAATTGCGGAAGTACCTCAATCATCTGACGATAAGAAGTCAGCGGGTGATTGAAAGAATAACTGCGCGTCACTTGCGTGAAATCACTGAATTTGACCTTGACGGTAACGGTTTTCCCCGTCAATTGCCGCTCCTGCAAATTCAGCGCAACTTCCCGCGCACGCAATCTCAACTGGGAAAGCATTTCTTCGAGATCGCTCAAGTCTTTATCGAACGTCGTCTCCGACCCGACCGATTTTCTGGGACGGTTGGGCTCGACCTCGCGAACATCGATCCCAAACGCCGCCTGGTGGTAGTATTCCGCATGTTTGCCAAACAGGGGCTGCAAGCGACTTAAGGACCAGCGTTGTAAATCAGCGCCGGTGTGGATGCCTAATTCCTTCATGCGCTTCTCAGTAACCGGGCCCACTCCGAAAAATTTTCCGATCGGCAACTGGCTCACCAGCGCCTTCGCTTCATGCGGGCGAATCACGGTCAGGCCATCCGGCTTGTTCATATCTGAGGCAATTTTTGCCAGAAACTTGTTGTAAGACACTCCGGCAGAAGCCGTCAGTTTCGTATGCTCCAGAATTCGGCGTTTGATGTCACGCGCAATGTCAGTTGCCACGCCCCCGAACAGCCGGCATCTCGTGACATCCAGATATGCTTCATCCAACGACAGGGGCTCAACCCGGTTTGTGTAATCCAGAAAGATCTCTCGGATTTCTGCCGATACCTCTCGATACAATTCAAATCTGGGCTTCAGAAACAGCACCTCCGGACAGCGCTTGCGTGCCGTCTTGCTCGCCATTGCAGAGTGAATGCCAAATTTGCGCGCCTCGTAATTGCAGGTTGCTACCGTGCCCCGGCGATCCGGGTCGCCGCCGACCACCAAGGGGCGGCCGCGCAATGAAGGGTTCTCGCGCATCTCCACAGCAGCATAAAAAGCATCCATATCGACATGGATGATCCGCCGCCGGGTCTCAGGATGGGTCTGGATCATTCCCTCCGTCAGCATCTTTGGCGGCGAAGCGGGCCCGCAGTGCATCACGATCAAACCACCAGACTTCGGTAATCGCATCAATAATGACAGCCATGCGTTCCAGCAACTGATCGACATCATCCAGTTCATGCATCTGTGCCCAGATGCTGATGCTTTCATCATCCGTAATGCCGCGATGGCGTTCCGCCACCTCCGCGACCAATTGACGAGCCAAAAATACCAGACGTTCCTGATTATCTTCTGGCGCACGCATTTCCATCAGGAAATATCCCAACATGGCGGCTACCGCCGCGCCATCAGAATCCGCTGGCGTCTCCTCAATCAACGCGCGCAGCATTTCCAGACTCAACTCCGGATCAATCGGGCAGGCCACCGCCAGCCAAAGGCCTTGCCCCAACGCGGAAATGGAATGCTGCTGCTCACTGCGGTACATGAACAGGCACGCCTGCACTGCCGACTCATAGCGTTCCTGCATCAGACTCGCATCCAAGGCTTCGCGTGCCGCTGCATAGGCCTTGGGCCCTTCATCCAGCGTCAAGAGAATCTCGGCCAACTCCAACTGGATGGCGAGCCGAGCGGCGGCATCCAGTTCGGTGTAACGCAATCGCGCCCGCAATTCCAACGCACGCTTCTGCAGAAACGAATGATCTTCCGCCGTCTCAAGTCCACGCGTTATGTGGTCCGGAAGCGGCCGAGTTTGTCCGATTTGCGCCATGATTTCAGATATTGTACGCAGGGCATTTTCGGGCTTGCGCACTGGAACGCACAAAAAAGCGCCCCCATTCGGGGGCGCTTCTTGTCAATGGCGATCGCCAATCTCAAGCCTTATGCGTAGCCTGCAACCTTGTTGATCGCGCGGGAGACTTGGAGTTCGCCCTCGGAGGCTTCCTCGTCATCCCATTTCTTGAGTTCCCGCTCCATGAACTTGTGGAACACCGGCGGAATCAACGCCAGCGCGAACAGGGTGAAGTACCCCATTCCCGTATTCGGCGCCCCGACTTCGTCGAGCTCCCAGAAATGGGTCTCGCCGCGGTCATGGTGGTCCGCCTGACGGCCAATCTCAATAAAGAACCAGCTCGTGAACGCCGTGCTGTTGTCCCAGCTGTGGCGATAATCAATCGGCTGGCCTTTCTCGCGAATCAGGCCATAATGCTCCAGATAGTTGAGCGCTTCCAACTCAAAGTTGGAAATCATCCAGATCAGCAGCATGGCGCAAATGCCAAGCCAGCCGCCGGCCAACCAGAACAGGAAGAGCGTCGGCAGGCTCATGGCGTAGCCGCGAATCCAGCGATTCTGCCAGGACAGGAAAGGAACGCCCAAACGTGCCAGACGATGTTTCTCCATCGTGTAGAGGAACTTGCTCTGTCCGAAATAGGACTTCGGCAGATGCGCGTACATGCTCCGACCACGCGGAGAAGTCGCCGGGTCGTCTTCGCAACCCAATTCCAGATGATGGTTGTAGACATGCGCATAGCAGAAATGAGCAGAACCGGACAACGCCATCATCCAGCGGGCGATGACGAAACTGAAGCCCTTGGTGTGCGCCAGTTCATGCCCGTAAATAATGCCGATGCCAGCGAAGATGCCCGTTGAGATGACTGCGCCGGTCAGCTGCATTCCGGTGATCCCAACCTGATAGGAGAGTCCCAGCAGCGTGCCGATTTCCCCTGTCGGAGCGATCCCGTTGACATACTCCCAAATCCGCCAGCAGATTGCCAACTGGAGCAGGACAAAGACGCCCAGCATGGAGTACATCACGCCGTTCTGCAACGCCGGAATCCCGTAGGTGTCTCCGTCATCGTCAAAGCCAGCGCCCATCGTGCGTTGCGGTGTGGTGGTGTCAACCAGGATGCCGACGCCCATGAGAACCACGCCAGTCCAAACCCACGGACCGCCTGCGAGAACCCCGAACAATGCGGACAGAATCAACAGCGGCGCGAGAAAGTAGCGCACGTTAATGAAAAACTTCTTCATAAAAGCAACTCCTTTTTATGTGTGTGCCGTTACCGGTAGCCATAATCTAGCACTAAAAGCAAATTGCAGCATTAATGCACTTTTTCTTGTCCAAGACTAAAGCTGGACAAACGCTTAAAATTCAGCATAATACCTGAACAATATTTCGGCAAAATAACACCAGACCCGTGGATTCTCCTGCCCGGCACCCGATTCAGGTTGCCGCATCCCGCAGCGGCCTGAACGTGGATTTGATCCGCGCCTGGGAACGCCGTTATCAGGCCGTCACCCCACAACGTTCTGACTCACAACGCCGACTTTACCGTGACGAGGATATTGAGCGATTGCGTCTGCTGGCGCAGGCGACCCGAGCTGGAAGAAGAATCGGTGACATCGCGCAACTGCCGACGGACAAACTTCAGGAACTGATCCAGACCGACGAAGTCGCCCGAAACGATGTCCCCTGGCAACCTTCCGCACGCCCCAATACGGAAATTGTAGGCGCTTATTTTGAGCAATGCGTCGCCGCGGTAAACGACTTGAATCCGGAACACCTGCAACAGACTCTTCAAGAAGCGGAAGAAACTCTGGAAGAGCCGTTCATGCAAGAAGACCTGATCGCACCACTTGTTCAGCACATTCAAGATGAATGTCGGCAAGGCTCCTTACGCTATGCGCAAAAGCGCATGGCGGACAATATCATTCAAAGCCATCTGGTGCATTACGCCACTTGTCCCGGAAATGGACGCAGCAACCCTTGGCGCGCCATCGTCGCCAGCATGACGTTGCAGGAGGGAACCTTGCCCTTGCTGCGCCTGGGCGTTGCGGTTCGCGCCTACGGCTGGAGTCCGATTTATCTTGGCCACGACATTGCGGCGGATGAGGTCGCCTACGCGGCGCAGCGTGCCCATGCAGGCTGCATCACGATTGCCACGGGCGCTCGGGAAGATTCCTTGCTGCCCAATGAATTGAGAAAACTTCGTGCTGCGCTCGATGCGGACCACCCGATTCTGCTGCATGGAACTCACTTGAACTCCTATGAAGTCATCGTTGAAGAAGCCAACATCACTCTCTTGCAGACTTACGGCGCACTGCGAATGGAACTGCGGCGCATTCAACAAGCATCAGCCCCTTCATAAACCCGGTCTGCTGATACAATTGCGAACCTGCGTACCCCACACTTTGTGTGGCTTGTCTGTCTCGCTGCGCCCCCGTTCTGTATGAATCCGCCGGATCATTTTTCCTACGAAGACCTCCTGCGCTGTGCGCGCGGAGAAATGTTTGGCGAAGGCAATGCGCAACTTCCTTCTCCCAATATGCTGATGCTCAGCCGCATCACGCACATCAGCAAGGAAGGAGGCAATTACGACCAAGGCATTCTCACAGCCGAATTGGACATCACGCCGGACTTATGGTTCTTTGAGTGCCATTTCCCGGGAGACCCTGTCATGCCGGGATGCCTGGGGCTGGATGCCTTGTGGCAACTGGTCGGATTCTTTCTGGGCTGGTCCGGACATCCGGGCCGCGGGCGGGCATTGGGTGTCGGCCGCGTCAAATTCTCCGGACAGGTGACCCCGAAACACACATTGATCCGTTATCAGATCGACATCAAGCGCATGATCACTCGCTCGTTGATCATGGGCATCGCCGACGGGCGCGTGCAAGTCGACGATGAAGACATCTATGTGGCCCAAGACTTGCGCGTTGGCCTGTTCACCAATATCGAACGGTTCTGATGAGTGCGCTGGAACACTGCACCGCTTATCAATTCCTGGACGTCGCCTCTGACACCTCCCTGCGAAACCGTCTGCAGAAACTCTGCGAGCGTGAACATCTGCTCGGCACCCTCACGCTGTCTCCGGAAGGCATCAACCTGAGTCTGGTCGGTAGCCCCGAGGGCATCCGCTGCCTGAAGCAGGAATTACTCGAACGCAGCCCATATGCGGGGTTGCACTTTCGAACCAGTTCCGTCAATCAGCCTCCCTACTCCAAACTGATCGTGCAGGAACGCACCTCCCTGCTCTCTGTCACTTTGGGGCGTCCGGTTACTGAACATCAACCGGCCGCGCATGTGGAACCCGAGCAATTGTGCAATTGGCTGGATGAAAATCGCCCTCTACGGCTATTGGATGCGCGCAATGCTTATGAAGTCAATCTGGGTCATTTCGTCGGGACGCATTCGTTGGGGATTCAGCAATTTCGCGACTTTCGGGCACAAGCGCATAAATTTGTTCCTAATGGAGACCCGGTCGTGACTTACTGTACCGGCGGCATTCGGTGCGAACTGGCCAGTTCCTGGCTCAAGGAACAAGGCCATGAGGAAGTCTGGCAATTGTCCGGAGGAATTCTGAATTATTTTGAGCACTGCGGCGGAAAACACTGGCAGGGAGACTGTTTTGTGTTCGATGATCGCCTGGCTGTCGATTCCCATCTGCGCGCCACTTACCCCACACTGTGCCGCCACTGCCAAAAACCGATGACGGCAACCGCATCGCGCCTCTGTCCGGAATGCCAGGATCTTTGCGTTGGAACTGACTGACATCTGCTGCAACCTCACCCACGATTCATTTGCGAAGGACCGGGAAGAGGTTCTGAAGCGTGCGCGTGAGCAAGGCGTCAACCGACTGCTTCTGGCCGGAGCAAACCTTGCCGAAAGCGCGGACTGCATCCGGCTTGCCAACAGCCATGCGGGCTGCTGGGCCGCCGTCGGCGTCCACCCGCATCATGCCCGGGAATGGGGAGAGGAGCACCCGCAAAAAATTCGGCAATGGGCGCAGCAACCCCGAGTACTTGCCATCGGTGAGTGTGGTCTGGATTACGACCGTGATTTCTCACCGCGTCCGGTGCAACGCACCGCGTTTGCGGAACAACTAGAACTGGCACACGAACTGCAATTGCCGGCATTGCTGCACAACCGAGATTCAGATGCAGATTTTCTTTCGATTCTGGGCGAGGCCCGATGCCCCGAGCGCATGGTGCTTCATTGCTTCACAGGCGGCTCGGAATTGCTGCACGCATGCCTGGACTTAGGGCTGTACATCGGAGTAACGGGTTGGTTTTGCGACGAACGGCGCGGCAGTGCACTTCGTGAAGTGATCAATGAGATTCCATTGGATCGCCTGATGCTGGAGACGGACGCGCCTTATCTGCTGCCGCGAACCTTGAGCCCAAAGCCCCGAACGCGGCGCAACGAGCCGATGTGGTTGGCGCACATCGCGGAACAGGTTGCGCATGCCTTGCGGATTCCCGTGGAGGAGTTGGCCCGGCATACGCACAATTGCGCACAGGAATTTTTTGCATTCCCTGCAGAATTCGATTTGCAACTTTCTTAAGTTTCTAATCCAACAATGAGGTGCCCCTGATACCCTTGCGGGCTTGGAAAGCATGTGGGGAATTCAAGTGCGACATGTAAAATAGTCGCCCCCCACCCATACCCTGAATATTCCCGTGACTCACTACGCCAATTTTGCGCCCGGCATTGGCCCTTGCGAATCGAAAGCCGCGGTCTACGCGCCTTGGGATCGCTCTGAAATCGGCACCGTTGATGTCATCAGTCGCGAACAGGCTGATCAGGTGTTGGCGAACGCATTTGCCATTTATCAGGACAAATCTCGCTGGCTGCCTCCCGCACAACGCATTGAGGTCCTTGAGAAGACAGCACAATTGATGGCAGAGCGGCGCGATGAGTTGGCAGTGGAAGCGGCTCGCGAAGGCGGCAAACCATTGCCGGACTCTCAGGTTGAGGTGGCGCGGGCAATCGACGGCATGCACAGTTGCGTGGAAGTCTTGCGCACCGAGGCTGGCCGAGAAATCCCGATGAATCTGAACCCGGCCTCAAGCCATCACATGGCCCTGACCCGGAAGTACCCAATCGGCGTGGTGCTGGCTTTCTCCGCCTTCAACCACCCGCTCAATCTGATCGTGCATCAAGTTGGCCCGGCCATCGCATCCGGCTGTCCGGCCATTGTCAAACCCGCACTTAACACCCCGTTTTCGTGCATGCGGTTTGTCGAAATGCTGCAGGAAGCAGGACTGCCGGAAGACTATGTACAGGCGATCAACGCGGATGACCATGCCATCTCGGAGCAAATGGTAGGAGACCCCCGCGTCGCCTTTTTCAGCTTTATTGGCAGCGCTCAAGTCGGTTGGATGTTGCGTTCAAAACTTGCGCCCGGCGCACGCTGCGCCTTAGAACATGGAGGCATTGCCCCCGTCATCATGGCGGCCGATGCGGATGTGGAGGACGCCCTTCCGCTGCTGGCCAAAGGAGGTTTTTATCACGCGGGACAAGTCTGCGTTTCAGTGCAGCGGGTTTACGCCGAACGCTCACTCGCGCAGAGCATCGCCGAAGGCTTGGCAGCGCAAGGCGCAGCCATGAAGGTTGGCGACCCCACGCTTCCGGACACGGACGTCGGCCCTCTGATTCGCCCGGGCGAAGTCGATCGAGTGGAGGCTTGGGTGGATGAGGCCGTTGCAGGCGGTGCGAAACTTATCAGTGGCGGACAGCGACTCTCGGACACCAGCTATCAGCCCACCGTCCTGCTCAATCCCCCGGACGATGCCAAAGTCAGCGAGCACGAAATCTTCGGACCGGTAATTTGCGTGTACAGTTTTGACGATATGGATGCTGCAATTGCACAAGCCAACGCCGGACCGTTTTCATTTCAGGCCGCCGTGTTCAGCCAGAACCTGGATACCGCCTTGCACTGCTACCACCAGCTTGAAGCGGCCACGGTCATGATCAACAACCACACCGCCTTCCGTGTCGACTGGATGCCCTTCGCAGGGCTCAAGCAGTCGGGTCATGGCATCGGCGGCATCCCCTACACCTTCGAGGACATGCAGGTCGACAAGTTGATGGTGGTGCGCTCACCGTCACTGTAGGCTGCTGCTTTCCGTTCATGCGCCTGTCTGCGCAGGAATTTCGCGACTTGCCGAACAAGGCGGTCACTTTGCTCGGCATGTCCGGGGTCGGCAAGACGCGCCTGTCCTGTCAACTCGATCAAACGGAATGGTTCCATTACTCTGGAGATTACCGGATCGGCACCCGCTACCTGGACGAAGACATCCTCGACGACCTCAAGCAGCGCATGATGGCGGTACCGTTTCTGGCCAAGCTGTTGCGCTCCGATTCCATCTATATTTGCAACAACATCACGGTTGACAACTTAGAGCCGGTGATGGCCTTCCTCGGCAAGCCCGGTAATCCGGAACAGGGAGGGCTGGCTCTCGAGGAATTCAAGACGCGGCTCAAACTGCATCACACTGCCGAAGAGCAGGCCATGCGCGATGTGCCGGAATTCATTCGCAAAGGCCAAGACATCTACGGCTATCCGCATTTTCTCAATGATGCCGGCGGCAGTCTGTGCGAGATGCAAAACCCCGAGGTCTACGAACTGCTGGCCAGACATACGCTGATCCTGTACATCCATGCCGAAGAACAGCACATTCAGGAATTGACCGCACGCCAGAAACAGGATCCCAAACCGCTGTACTATCCGGAGGCTTTTCTGGATCAGGTGCTGATGGATTTCTGTGCGGAGACCAACACCCCCGAATACGATCAGATCATCCCGGATGATTTCACGCGCTGGGCCTTTCCGCGGTTGCTTCAGGATCGACTGGAGCGCTATCAGAATATCGCCCAACAGCACGGCTACACCGTGGATATGGACGAGTTCCAAGCTGTCAAGAACGCCGATGACTTCGTCGAGCTAGTCGCTCTGGCTATCGCGCGCGCGGACTGATCCCCGATGCCCCTGCTGCGCCAAGCATCTTCCACGCCGAGTCTGGAACGCGTGGAACAGGCGGGAGTGCGTGTGGTCGATGTCTGCCCGGAGGCGACCTCACCTTTACACATCGGGTTGCTCAACATGATGCCGGACCGGGCACTGCTGGCTACGGAACGGCAATTTTTCACCCTTCTCGACAGCCACAATACGCGCTGCTGCACAGTCTCGTTATTTTCTATTGACGGCATTCCTCGCGAGGATGAAGCGACTTTGAAACATGTGCGCACCCATTACGCTCCCGCCAGCACTATCGACGAAACCGATCTGGACGCCCTGATCATCACGGGAGCCAATGTAACCGAGGCTGATCTGACGCAGGAAATCTTTTGGGAAGAATTGGCCAACGTGCTCACCCATGCTGATGGACGCCCCCTTCCCGTACTTTGTTCCTGCCTTGCCGCGCATGCTTCAGCGCTAGTCTTTCATAACATCCAACGCCAGCATCTGCCGCGCAAATGCTGGGGAATCTTTGGGCATACCCTGCAGGACCCGCACCCGCTTCTCAGTGGCTTGCCCGAGCATATCGACATGCCGCATTCCCGTTTCAACGAAATTCCGGAAGACGCGTTGCGTCAATGTGGCGTGCAGATTTTGATTGCCGGCGATTGCGGAGTGCAAATGGCAGTGGAGGCTGACGGCCGGCGTCTTTATTTCCAAGGGCACCCGGAATATGAAGCCATCAGCTTGCTGAAAGAATACAAGCGCGAAATCATCCGCTACCTGATGGGCGAACGGGAGGACTATCCTCCCGTGCCTGAAAACACATTTTCATCTGCCGCGCTTGAGCAAGCTGAAAATTTCCGCGGACACGTTCTCGAGCACGGACGCGAACCCGAATTGCTCGAAGCATTTCCTGAAGAGGCGCTGATGGGACCCGAGGTCACGCCTTGGCATGACGTGGCCCGGCAAATTTCTCGAAATTGGCTGGGCAGTCTCGGCTGACTACCAATACAGTACCGTGACGCTCAATTGACGCAATAAGCTTTGCGTCACTAAGATCCCGATCATTGCCACCATCGGAGAGAAATCGAACATCCCGGTATCCGGCAGAATTGCGCGAATCCGCATCAGTATCGGCGACGTCACACTCCGCAACAACCCGACCACAGACTCGGCACCCGGGGACAGTTGCAACCAACTGGCCACCACCACGAGCACCAGACAAATCAGATAAAGGTTGAGCGCCATCACACACAACTGCAACACCGCAAACAAGCCCAACCCAATCACCGACACACCGCTATTGCCCAGCGGGCCAGCGAATTGAATCAGCAACTGCAAAATCAGCACAATCAGCAGCAGGGGGACATCCACTCCCCGCCATGACGGCACGAATCTCCGGATCGGAAGGTACAGCGGATTGGTCAACTTCGCCAATCCCTGCGAAATCGGGTGATAGTAATCGACTCGATGAACCTCAAACAACAAACGCAACAGGAAGCCGTACAAAATCAGCGTCAGCAGAGATGTCAGCAAGGCTTTCATTTTCTCAGGCCCGAGCGTTTTCTTCTCCCAATTCGACTGCGCGCTGATGGGCTGCAGCCAGTGCCTTCGCCACTAATTGCGCGAATCCTTCGGCATCCAAAACCGTCAATGCAGCCTCCGTCGTCCCTCCCTTGGATGTGACCTTGCGGCACAATTCGTCAAGCGAATCATCGGAGGTCCTGGCCAACTCCACGACTCCAGCAGCCGTCTCCAGAACCAATGTCCGCGCCTGCTCCGAGGACAGACCCATCGATACCGCCGCCTCTTCCATCGCTTGCATGAATGCAAAGAAATAAGCCGGTCCGCTGCCGGACACTGCAGTCGCCACATCGATCAAGCGCTCCTCTTCCACCCACAAGGTGGTACCGACGCTGTTCATCATTTGATCGGCAAGTTCGCGTTGTTGCGCAGTCACCCCTTCATGCGCGTACAACACGCTCATGCCGGCACCGACCAATGCCGGGGTATTCGGCATCACCCGAACCACGGGACAATGCCCTCCAACCCAGCGAGCGAGATCTTCTGCACGCACGCCGGCAGCCAGCGTGATCAACAACGGCCGCTCCACCACCATCCAAGGGGCCAAATCGGTTGCTGTCGTCGGCACTTTGTCCGGCTTGACCGCGAACACCAATGCCTCGGGCTGAGTCTCTGAATATGCGTGAGAGTTTCCAAGGTACAGGCGCGTAATGCCAAACTTTTCGGCCATTGCCCGATGCGTGCGGGGGTCCGGGTCCGAAACCGC
>RKRZ01000025.1 GCA_007571105.1 Gammaproteobacteria bacterium | reverse complement strand
TCTCGGCATCATTGGAGGCGGCCAACTCGGCCGCATGTTTGCTCAGGCCGCACAGGCGATGGGGCATTCTGTTGTCGTGCTGCAGCCCGGAGACACCTGCCCGGCCGCGGAGTTTGCCAACGTTCATCACGCAGCGAACTACGACGACACGCACGCATTGGATGCTCTCGCCGATCAGTGCGTCGCGGCCAGCTTTGAGTTTGAATCCGCTCCTGCTTCCAGCATTGAACATCTGCAATCCCGCATCCCGGTTCGCCCCAGCGCTGTAGCGCTGGAAATCTCACAAAGCCGAAGCAAAGAGAAAGCCTTTGCACAGCAACACGCCCCGGAATCTCCGCCCGTCCCCCATGTTTCCATTACAGACGCTGCACAAATCTCCGAAGCCCTTGAACGTCTCGGCCCCTCATGTCTACTCAAAACGGACAGTCTGGGCTATGACGGCAAGGGCCAATGCGCCATCTCCAATGCCGCAGAAGCCCGTGATGCTTTCAGCAACTTTAGACAGGTTCCTTGCGTACTCGAAAAAACAATTTCCCTGCAACAAGAAGTCTCCGTCATTGTTGCACGCAGCAGCCAGGAGCACGTCGTCTATCCGGTCGCCGACAACGAACATCGAAACGGCATTCTGCACCGCTCGGCCGCGCCTGCGAACGTCTCTGAATCCATCCGTAAACGCGCCCAGAATTCCGCCTGCAATATTGCTGAAGCGCTTGATTATCAAGGGGTTCTGGCGGTTGAGTTTTTTGTTGCGGAAGACGGATCCCTGTACTTCAACGAGATGGCACCCCGCCCACATAACAGTGGGCATTACACCATTGACGCCTGTGCCACCTCTCAGTTCGAACAACAAGCCCACGTCTTGTGCGACATGAAACTCGGCAGCGTGGAACAGCACAGCCCCGTCGTCATGATTAATTTGCTGGGAGATCTTTGGCACAAAGGTAAGGAACCCGATTGGACACCGATTCTGGAAGAGTCCACCGCACGGCTGCATCTCTACGGCAAAATCGAAGCACGACCCGGCCGCAAGATGGGACATTTCTGCGTACTGGATCCGAATCTCGATACGGCGATCGAACGCGCCGATCGACTCTATCAATCTCTTCGAGACCCAGAGCCTCTCACATGAGCGAAATGCAACATCGCGCTCTGCGCATTCATCACGATGATCAGGACCATCGATGCGAATTGACGAACGTCGGCATGCAAGAGTTGGGCGAAGACGATACCGTGCTTGCGATCGAATACTCAGCAATCAATTACAAGGATGCCCTAGCCGGCAGTGGGACCGCTCCGATTCTGCGTCGCTCGCCGTTGATCGGCGGCATTGATGCGGCCGGTCATATCGTCCAGAGCGAAGACCCTCAACTCCAACCCGGCCAAGTTGCATTGGTTACGGGTTGCGGACTGTCCGAGACTCGTGACGGTGGCTATTGCGAGCGTCTGTGCGTGCCAGCGGATTTTGTAATCCCTATTCCCGAACCTTTCACGCCTCGCGCTGCCATGATCCTGGGCACCGCCGGGCTGACGGCCATGCTCAGCATCCAGCGGCTGCAGAATAACGAGGTTACTCCTGACCGAGGGCCAATTCTGGTGACTGGCGCAAGCGGCGGGGTCGGCAGTCTCAGCATCCTTCTGCTCCATCGCCTGGGCTACACCTGCATTGCCATGACCCAAAAACAATCCGAGCACGCACGCCTGCGCCAAATCGGTGCAGATGAAATCTGGGAGCCCGACCGCCTAGAGCACAATGGCGGAGGACTGGCCAGCGCTCAAATCGCCGGTGCTATTGACAATCTCGGCGGCACAGCACTTCCGGCACTGGCGCGAATCACTCAACCTTGGGGCGCTGTGGTCAGCATTGGCGTGGCGACGGGGATGGAATTTGCCGGCTCCATTGCCCCCTTTGTCATTCGCGGCGTCAGTATCCTTGGAGTCACGTCCGCCAACTGTCCCGCACCCAAACGCCGAGACGCCTGGACTCAGATATTCGAGAATATCCAGCCCGAAGACCTTGACACTATTGTTACGCAAACAATTGATTTAGAAAATGTTTCTGATGCCTTTCAGAGCTTTCTGGACGGTCAGGCAAGCGGCCGAACTTTGGTCAGAATTGCCAACGACTAAATCCCCCTAAATCAGCTCGCCAAATCGATCAGCTTGCCAAATCGATTGGCACCTTGAATGTCCGCTCATGAATGGCGCGAGCCTGATCGCGCAATCGGGCCGCCTCCTCGAACTCCAGGTCCCGTGCATGGCGATACATTTGCTGTTCCAGTTTCTTGATTTTGGCGATGGCCTCTTCCGGAGTCAACAGCTCTCCCACCTCTTCGATTCGACCGCGTGATTTTTTGCGGCGATCCTTCGTACGCACTGGCGCCGCTTCCATAATGTCGGCGACTTTCTTTTTGATGCCGCGCGGCGTGATGCCATGCTCCTCATTGAATGTCTGCTGCCGCTTGCGTCGTCTTTGTGTCTCGTCAATGGCCCGGCGCATGGAGTCCGTCACCACTTCGGCGTACAAGATCGCGCGCCCATGCAAATGCCGCGCCGCGCGCCCCACGGTCTGGATCAGCGAACGTTCCGAGCGCAGAAAGCCTTCCTTGTCCGCATCCAGCACGGCAACCAACGCTACCTCCGGAATGTCCAGTCCCTCCCGCAACAGATTGATCCCGACCAGTACATCAAATTCACCGCGTCGCAAGTCCTGAATAATTTCAACGCGCTCCACCGTGTCGATGTCGGAATGCAAATAGCGAACGGCCACACCATGCTCCCGTAGATACTCGGTTAAATCTTCCGCCATTCGTTTGGTCAGCGTCGTCACCAATACTCGATCGCCTGCCTTCGCTGTCTTTTGAATCTCTGACAGTAAGTCATCAACCTGAGTCGCCACATCACGCACTTCCACTTCCGGATCCACCAGCCCGGTCGGGCGCACAATCTGCTCGACAACCTGTCCCGCATGATCTGCTTCGTACGGCCCGGGAGTTGCCGACACAAAAATCATCTGTGGCGCCAGAATTTCAAACTCCTCAAACTTCAAGGGCCGATTGTCCAACGCCGACGGCAAGCGAAAGCCGTAGTCAACTAGGTTCTTTTTGCGTGAATAGTCGCCGCGGTACATACCGCCGAACTGCGGAATAGTCACGTGGCTTTCGTCGACGAACATCAGCGCATCGCCGGGCAAATAATCCAGCAAGCACGGCGGCGGCTCTCCAGGCTCGCGTCCGGACAGGTAGCGGGAGTAATTCTCGATCCCAGCACAGTAGCCCAAGGTTTCAATCATCTCCAGGTCATAGCGGGTGCGCTGTTCCAAACGCTGCGCTTCAACCAGACAATCCTCCGCACGCAAGCACTCCAAGTGCTCTTCCAACTCCGCGCGAATCGCAACCACGGCACGCTCCAGCACTTCCACGGGTGTCACGTAATGCGTTTTCGGATAGATGGTCAAGCGTGGCACGTCGCGCAAGATGTCTCCGGTCAACGGATCGAACACCCGCAGGCGCTCCACCTCATCGTCAAACAATTCGATGCGCACCGCCTCACGGTCAGAGTCCGCCGGGTGCACATCAATGACCTCACCGCGAGCGCGGAATGTTCCACGCCGCAGTTCGGTCTCATTGCGGCTGTATTGCAACTCCGCAAGACGCCGCAAAATCTTCCGCTGCCCGCTTCGGTCCCCGCGGTTTACATGCAGCACCATTTGGTGGTAGGACTTCGGGTCGCCCAAGCCATAAATGGATGAGACCGTCGCAACAATGATGGTGTCCGGACGTTCGAACAGCGCCTTGGTCGCAGACAAGCGCATCTGCTCGATATGGTCATTCACCGAGGCGTCTTTCTCGATATACGTGTCCGAAGCCGGCACATAGGCTTCCGGCTGATAGTAGTCGTAATAGGAAACAAAGTATTCCACTGCATTCTTCGGAAAGAACTCTTTCATTTCGCCGTACAACTGTGCGGCAAGCGTCTTGTTATGCGCGAGCACAATAGTCGGGCGCTGCACTTGCTCGATGACATGCGCCATCGTGAAGGTCTTGCCGGAACCGGTAACGCCCAGCAATGTCTGGTGACTCAGCCCGGCTTCCAGCCCCACCACCAAAGAGCCAATCGCCTGCGGCTGATCTCCCGCGGGCGAGTAGTCGGAACGAATGGCAAAGGCGTCGGACATCTTCAATCAGGAATGCTAGAAAATCAATCAGTATAACGGGCGTGTGTGGAGTACACTATGCGCGCCTGACGCCTCGCAATGAAATACAAATTCGCAAGCCGTGTTGATCGGTGTGAACCCTCCGCAACGCTGGAGGTTTCCGCGGCCGCGCGCCGTCTGCGGGCGGCGGGACAGCAAATCATTGACTGGAGTGCCGGCGAGCCTGATTTCGGCACCCCGGACATTATCTGTGATGCCGCCATCCAGGCAATTCGCGGCGGCCAGACTCGCTACACTGCAGTCGGCGGCACTCCTGAATTGTGCGCGGCCATTGCCCACAAGTTTCAGCGCGACAATCAACTACATTTCGAGCAGAACCAGATTCTGGTCTGCGCCGGCGCCAAGCAGGCGCTTTACAACTGCTTCCAGGCCATGGTCGGCCCGGGCGACAATGTTGTGATGCCAGCCCCTTGCTGGGCTTCTTACCCCGACATGGTGCGCCTGACTGCGGGCGAGCCGATCCTGATTCCAACCACGCAAGAGCAACACTTCCGTCCGAGCGCCGAACAACTGGATCAAGCCATTACGCCAGAGACGCGCATTGTCCTGCTCAACAGTCCCTCCAACCCTTGCGGCGCCATGTTGCGCCGGGAGGATCTGGAAAGTTACGCCGAAGTGCTGCGTGGGCACCCTCATGTAATGCTGGTGTCTGACGACATCTATGAACTGATCCGCTTTGATGGCAAGCCATTTCACAACATGGCCCAACTGGCTCCGGACCTGCGGTCGCGCATCATTCTGATCAACGGCGTCTCGAAAGCCTATGCCATGACCGGCTGGCGCATCGGCTACGCGGCAGGCCCTGCCGAGATCATTGACGCCATGCACACCATCCAATCGCAGAGCACCTCCAACCCCTCCTCCATCGCGCAAGCAGCCGCCTGCGCCGCATTGCTGGAAGACCAATCTTCCGTGCCCGACATGGTGGTAGCCTTCGAGCAGCGCCGAAACTACATCGTCAAAGCATTGGACGACCTGCCGGGGATCAGTTGCGTCAGGCCAGACGGCGCGTTCTATTGCTTCCCGAAAGTTGACGGGGCCATGGAACAACTGGGCTGCGCCACCGATATTGATTTCGCGCATCTCCTGCTCGAGACGCAGCGTCTAACCGTCGTGCCCGGGACTCCTTTTGGCTCTCCCGGACACGTGCGTGTCTCCTTCGCAACCGACATGCCCACGTTGGAAGAAGGGATCGAACGCCTGGTCGGACTTCTTGACTGATCGCCCCTCGCCTCCCGACTGGTGGCACCTGAATAACAACGAAGCCTGGCAGGCATGGCGGGAGCAATACCAGGCTCATGCCGCGATCTGCTATGAGCCGGTTGACCTCCACAACCTCAACCA
>RKRZ01000138.1 GCA_007571105.1 Gammaproteobacteria bacterium | reverse complement strand
GGCTTTCAAACAAACACTCTCTACTATGGGGATTGCTTGGACTGGATGCAGAAATGGCCGGATGAATGTATCGACCTGATCTATTTGGATCCGCCTTTCAAATCCGACACAAACTACAACATACTTTTTGGAACACAGAATGGCAAGCCCGCCCAGTTGCAGGCTTTCGAGGACACATGGACGTGGAATGAGAAAGCACATAAACGTGTAGAGAATATTAAAGGCGCGGTCGCACATCCGGCGTACAAGTCGATCACTGGATTGCACTTGGTACTTGGGGATTGCGGGATGCTTTCCTATGTGTCTTATATGGCGGAGAGGTTAGCCGAAATGAAAAGGCTCCTGAAATCAACCGGGAGCATTTATCTGCATTGCGACCCAACAGCAAGCCACTATCTGAAGATAGTTATGGACGATGTTTTCGGTGGCGATATTTATCAGAATGAAATCACTTGGAAACGAACAACATCAAGAGGCGATGGAAACCGCTATGGGCGCATTTCGGATTCGATATTGTTTTACGCTGAACAAGGAGCGACTTGGAAAAACCAATATCATCAAGATGGCCTAGTGGTTGAGGGAGATCGAACTATCCCACTCACAGGTTCAGGGATTTCACAAGGAGAAGCAGGTAAACCTTGGCATGGTTATGACCCTGCCAAATCAGGGAGAGGAAGGCACTGGTCGGTCCCTAAAACAGGAACCTATGCGGACTGGATAGAGAAAAACCTCATTCCCGGATACAAGAACATTGAGAGCGTGCATGAACGATTGGACGTATTGCATGAGAAAGGATTTATCAAATTTTCAAAAAAAGGGACACCAGGGCTTTTTCGCCCTGCCAATGCTGCCAACCGAGGGCCGAAAGTCAATGACATATGGACGGACATATCCCTTGAGAGGGAAGTCAAGAACATCACCGACTATCCGACCAGAAAACCTAGGGCGTTATTGGAACGCATCATTGAGGCCAGCACAAACAAGGGAGACGTGGTGCTTGACCCGTTCTGTGGGTGTGGCACGGCGGTAGATGTGGCTCGTAGATTGAACAGGCAATGGCTTGGCATTGACATTTCCTCATTCGCAATCGACCTTATCGTAAAGGAACGACTACAAGACAGGTCGATTCCGGTAGCGGGAATACCGCTTGACTTGACTGGCGCAAAGAGATTTGCGGAGGCCGATAGGTTCGGTTTTGAAAAATGGGCGATCAACAGAGTTCCAGGATTTGTTCCAAACCAGAAGCAGGTTGACGATGGCGGAATAGATGGGCGGGCTACGCTTATGTATCCGATTGACCATTACTCAACCAGACTCGCTTTGGCACAAGTAAAAAGTGGAGGACTTGGCGGATTAGCTTCCGATGCCAGAGACTTCTTGCATGTCATGCAGAGGGAAGATGCGGTTTGCGGCGTGTTTATTACTACTGAAAAAGTGGACAGGAGAAAGCGAAGTGCATATCAGGAATTTGAGAGCATGGGCAGGTTTGAAATGGGTGCTAATAATTTCCCGCGTGCCCAATTCTGGTCGATAGAAGAATACTTTGAGAAGCAACTTCCAAATCTTCCACCTATGCTCAATCCATACACGGGCAAACCGATGGCGCAGATACACCTGATATGATTATCAGCATGACCGAAACGAAAGACATCACGTGGGAAGAGTTTGAGGAAGCAGTCCGCAAGATTCTGCTGGCCAAGCCCGTGCGCCGTGCGGAGTACGAGAATCGGAAGCCGACCGAAGAAGAGCGGAACGAGCGATGGCGGTTGGAAAAGAGGGAACCACAATGAAACAAGTTTTCTTCTTCCTTCTATATACAGTTGGATCTATTCTCCTGCTTATTGTCCTTATTTGCAATAATCTTGCTACTCTTTTTGCGTTGACCATTTATGAAATGATTGCGGATTATTGTATATAGTTCCCAAAATCTGATTGGTAATTAAACTCGCAGACGATCACGTCCGGAGGGTGGCGCTGGATAGCGGCCAGCGCCTTACGCATGGATACGCAGATCTCGGCTTCAAAGCCCAACTGTTGATAAAGTGCAGCGTAGTTCGGATAGCCGCCCAGCTCAATGATGGCGAGTAGGCGGCGAGCGCTCATCGCCCGGTTTCTGCCTGTGCTCCTGCTCCAGGGTGCGGCATGACGGTGCCGGTATGCACGTGACCGTTCCCAGGCCCGTGTTCAAGATACAGCCGCAGATTTTCGCGAATGATGTCAAAGGCAATGTCATCCCAGGGAATCTCTTCGGGAGTGAAGAGATCGGTTGCACTTGATTCTTCTCCCGGTTCTGACTTGCCCCCTGCCAGGACGCCGGAGTAAATGGCGTAGATTTGGGAGATATGCGGCAGGCTGTAGAGACTGAACAATGCGATGTTTTCTATTTCTGCAGTTGCCTCTTCCATGCTTTCCCGCCGCGCGCATTCTTCCAGCGTTTCGTGATTCTCCATAAAGCCGGCTGGCAGGGTCCAGAGACCAAAGCGCGGTTTGATGGCGCGTTTGCACAGCAGGATCTTGCCCTCCCATTCCAGTACGGCGCCGGCGACCATCAGGGGGTTCTGGTAAATGATGTAACCGCAGCGGGCGCACACATTGCGGCGCTTGGTGTCGCCTTCAGGAATGCGGTATTCCAGGGAGCTGGCGCCGCATTGGGGGCAGTAGACAGGTTCGGCGTGCATGGCGATGTTCTATGAGTCCGGGGTGATAACAGGGCGCTGGGGGTCGCGAATCCATTCGCTCCAGGAGCCCACATAAAGTCGGCCGGGTTCAAGTCCGGCATGACTCATGGCCAGCAGATTATGGCAGGCCGTGACGCCGGAGCCGCAGGAATGGCAGATCGGTTTGGAGTCAGCCAGCAAATCTGCAAATCGTGCGCGGAGTTCTGCTGGATTCAAAAAGCAGCCGTCATCATCGAGATTGTCCCGAAACGGGAGATTGCAGGCTCCGGGAATATGTCCGCCGACGGCGTCCAGAGGTTCGCTCTCGCCGCTGAAACGAACCGGGTCGCGTGCATCAATCAACTGAATGGCATCAAGATTTTGCGCGACTTCTTCGGTGCTGATCCACAACTCGTCGCGTGGACTAATCGGGTATGTGCTGGGGGTGATCTCAGGAATGTCGGAGTTCATTGGGCGATCCTCTTCGAGCCATTGGGTCAGCCCTCCGTCAAGAACGGCGACATGCTCGTGTCCAATCCAGCGCATCATCCACCACATTCTGCCGGCGAAGGCACCGCAGGCACCATCGTAGGCCGCCACTTGGAAATCGGGCGTGATGCCGAGCCTTTCGAGCAACTGCTGAAATGCCGCAGGTTCGGGCAGAGGATGGCGGCCGCTGGTCTCGCTGATGGGCGCGGCCATGTCCGCGTCCAGATGCACATAGCGCGCGTTGGGGATGTGACTCGCTGCCCAGGCTTCTTCTCCTGCTTCGGGGCTGCGCAAATCATAGCGGCAGTCCAGCACAATAAGGTCGTCATTGAATAAACACTCTGCCAGCTGTTGGGTTGAAATCAGGGTACGATACCGGTCCACCGCATTCTCCATTGCGCGTGTTATCGCTTGAAATGAGACAGGGCGATTATAGCGAGTCAGGCTTTCTCGCAATAAAAATCCCGCGCAGCGGGGCGGGGTGGCCTTCGATGGTTTGCTCCGGATTTTTGGGGTCGAGGGCTTCTTCGAGAGAGTGGTAAGGCATCCACTCGGTGCGTCGTTGTTCTTCGACCGTGGTCGCAGCGCAATCGACAAAGCGGATGTCTTCAAATCCCGCGGCTTCCAGTTGTTCCTGAATACGCTGCGGAGTCAGCAGCACATGGACATTGCGCATTGAGGCGTAGCGCTCGGGAATGCGGAGTTGCCCGCCTGAAACTTTCTCGACCACCAGACTCTCCAGCACCAGTTCGCCTCCGGGCTCAAGATAAGCGTACAGTTCCTTCAGGTGCTGTTCCGGTTGGTGCTGGTGATGCAGCGCGCCCATGGAGAAGACGCTGTCAAATGGGCGAGGAGGCAATTCCTCCAGACGTGCAGGGATCATCCAGACCGGAATCTCTGCCATCATAGCGCCGGTCATTGCCGCGAATTGCCAGTGGGACAGCCAGGCCGGCTCCACGCCCAGCGCAAACTGCGCCTTCGCGCCCAGCATTCGCAGCAGGAAATAGCCGTTGTTGCAGCCGACATCAAGGATGCGGCGGCCTTCAAGGTTTGACAGATGGGGCTGGATGCGTTCCCACTTCATGTCGGAACGCCACTCCGCATCGAGATCGATGTCGAAGAAGCGCCACGGACCTTTTCGCCATGGTGTGAGTGCTTTGAGAGAGTTATGGAGGGTGCGTAATTCTTCCTCGTTCAATTCTGCAGCGTCCCCGACTTTAATGCAGGGCGTGTCCAACCGAAAATGTTGAGTCATTTGCTGAGGCATTGCCCTGACGGCTTCGCTCCAATGTTCTGTGTCGCCGTGTTTGGGGTCCTGCCAGCGCTGTTCCGCCAGTTCCCACCAGGAGTCAAGTCCGTGCTGGCCCAGCAGACTTTTCAGAAAATGGGAGCGTTGTTCAGTCTTGCAAGCACGGAGTAGAAATGAAGACATTGGAACCAGATGATGGTGGATTGAAACCCGACCTCTTGCAAGCGTGCGAGGTGCGTTTCGATGGAGTCGCGGATTAATGTGCGTTCCAGGGCGGTGCGTTTCTGGCTGATTTCCAGTTCGCTGTAGCCTTGCAGACGCTTGAAGCCTTCGTATTGCCGATTGATGCGAGCTTCCTCAGGCTCGTCGAAGCAAACCTTCTCGGTCAGAATCAGTGCGCCATTTTCGTGCAGCGCGTGGGCAATGTTTTGCAGGAGAGTTTTCCGGTCGGCGACCGGCAGGAATTGCAACGTCAGATTCAGGGCAATCACACCGGACGGACGAAATTCCACTTCACGGATGTCGGCGCAGCGATATTGAATGGAAGCCTCGGAGATTTCCTGCGCCTGTGCAATCATGTCGGGAGAGGAGTCGATGCCGATAATTTCGATGTTGTCATGGTCCAGGCTCGCCCAACTGCGGGCAACGGCGCCAAGGGAGCAGCCTAAGTCATAGCATGCAAAGCTCGGGTGCATGTGGCGCGCTCCAAGCACGCCGATTCCATGGATCAGAGAAGCGTATCCGGGAACGGAGCGCGTCGCCATATCGTCGAACACGCGGGCGACTTCCGCACTGAAGCGAAAATCCTGCGTAGGACGACGCTTTGCGTAGAGTCGGTCGGTACCGCGCGTGTCGCTGCGGAGTTCAGGCACCGTTGAAGTGTATGCCCGAGGTGAGGCCAGAGATATGTTCCAGATTCAGTTCGCCCACTGCCTCCTTGGACAACAATTCACGGGCGCCTTCAAGTGTCATAAAGAGAAGGGTGGGAGTTTGCGGGCGACCCGAATGGCTTTCAGGCGTGCGTATTGCGTCAATCCATCGCGAAAGGGTGGCGTTGCTTCGCCGCGGATCAATGGCTCCAGATAAGTGCGGCAGCGGGTCGTGATACCGAAGCCGTCTTTGCTGATGAAATTGCGTGGCATCATGCGTTCGCGATTGGCAACGCGCGAC
>RKRZ01000023.1 GCA_007571105.1 Gammaproteobacteria bacterium | reverse complement strand
TCGGGACTTCCCCCTGCACCGATCGGGCGAACAGCCGCGCCGGAACATCGATCAGCCGGCGCATGGAAACCCGATAGCCAAAAAGTGGATGGGTGGTCTCCTGTTCCATGCGGCGTTCAAACGCTGCCATGAACGATTTGCGGCCTCCTGGTTTCAGCGCACAGGCGGGGCCGTTGAACATAAAATCTCCGGGCTTGACCTCACCGTTGTTGACAACCTGGATCACACAGGAATCGGCAACAATGGGACGAAACGGCTCCATCAGATCGAGGGCCAACGCCGGGCGGCCATGGCGAGGTCTGTGGTACAGGCCCATGTATGGGTCCAGCCCAGTCGCCGAGATGGCCGTAGCGAAGGTTTTCGTCAACAGGGCATACGCCAACGACAGCATCGCGTTCACGGGGTCCGTGGGCGGCCGCCGGTTGCGCGTCGAGAAGGAAAACGCGGTCCAGCCTTCTTTGACCTCCGTTGTGAGCATGTTCTCGAAGCACGCAAAGTAGACGGCTGCAGCCTCACCCTCAATCCCCAAGAGCTGTTGGACATCCTCAGCATAGGGCGCCTGCTGGGCGATGCGTTTCAGGCGTGTCAGGGCTGCTTCCCTGGTGTCGATATCCCGTTCAGCGCGCCAGTTGCGGCGAAGCAGGGTGCGCGAATTACGTACTTTGGCCTCCACCAGATCACGTGAAAAAGCGAGGCAACGCAGTTCATCGAAGGCAAAACGGTATTGGGCTTCGCGCACGGCCACATTGCCGTTGCCGGTTCCAACCGTATGGCCGAGGAACCAGCCTCCCATGGAAAACCACGAGACCGGAACTTCTGCCTGCATCAGGGCGTGCAGTGCCGGCGTCGTGACCGAGACCGGACCGACCAGAGCCACCTGTGACACGTGGATCATCGGCACTTCGACCTTCTCCTCTTCGGTCTCAACAATCAATTGTTCCCCACTCTTGCGCAACCGTGCGCCAGGTGTCTGCACGTAGAGCGGCAACGCGGGATCATCAGACGGGTTCAGCGGCCGAGGAGGATATCCTTTTCTGAATAGGTTGGTTTCATCCGGCAGACAGATGCCGGCCAGCGAGCAGCGAGGGCACTTGGGGCTGTTTTCGAGCGGCGGCGGACGATGCCCGGAGGCAGCGGCCGAGCGAAGACCGAAGATGGCCTCCAACGTCAGGGCGCGAAGTTCGTCGTCCAGGACGACCGGCACCTTCTCACGCGAACCCGCGTACCATAACGCGCCCCGGTCGACCTTGTATCCGTTATCTTCGAGAATCATTGCTTGGGCGCAGACCTGGACCCGCTCTGGTTCGTAGGCGCCGGCCGCAACGTGAGGCCGCTTCCCTTTCTTGAAATCCACGGGCATCGCCATCTCCCCGTCGGTCTCTACCACGTCCATTTTTGCAATAATACCCAAGCGCTCTGAAGAGAGGGTGACCGACTTGGACCGAGTCATTTCTTCGTCAAGGTCGTCAGGTGCGGGTAAATGCCCACCACCCTCATCCACCCGGGCATGAATGCGCCTCCCTTCCGCGGTATCCCCGCTCTCGGCCCATTCACCTTCGATCCACTCCAGATAGGCGAGACGTGGGCAATAGACCCACTCATTCACCATGCGCACCGGGATGAGCGGTGCGTCTCCATCATCTGGCGGGGGCAAGGCAAGGGAGAGTTGACGTTCGTGGATCATGCGATAAGACCTGAAACCCGTTTTCTAAAAGACGTGCTTCAGTTAAAATTTAGGTCAACGTGGGATATCCGAGTTATGGAAGCACTTCAAAACCCATTTGCCGAAAGTGATGGTCCAACGTCAAGACCCGGCGAATGCGTAGTTCTCGCATGAGAACAAAGCTACAGCAGTCGGTAAAGGAAAAATTCTTGTCCCGATAGCGGAAAAAGAACGCCCGTGCCCGTTCTCTTCGCGCTTCGTCAACAGACTCAATCCGCAATCGAATCGAGCCGTCGATTCGCAACCACCACGCTTCAGCGGCATTCAGGCCAAGACGAAACCTGATGGTGGTCAGAGTCTTGTCGATGACATAGTCTGTCGTCGCGAGCATGCCACCCTCGGACAGCCACTGATCCCGAACTTCGCGCACGGCCAAGTTCGCGGCAGCGGTGCGGCGGCCGCAACCCACCCGGCCAGTATCGACGAACATCAAAACTTCACCGATACAGCACCTCATCATGGCGCGCGGCAGCGTCTCCTGCTTCCGATGAGCCAACGGATGGGGCTCGGTAGAGCGGATCCGATTCCAGCGGCGCACTTTCCATCGGGGTACTGCTAACAGGGACGATGTCGAAAGCCGGGCGACTTCGGTATAGAACGGTAAATCGTCCCCCTTGTCTCACTTTCTCCACGACGTCCTGCAGTTGCGCTCGAAGCTGTTTGGCACTGATCATTACCGGCATAGGATTATTCTCCCTTTTTCAGTTTAACTTAAGATAACCTTTTGCCGGCATTGAGGAAACTGAAAGGCATCTTGACATCAATAATTTCATGCACTATGATGCTTTCATGAGAACAACCCTGACACTGGACGACGACATTGCGGACTTTTTGAAAGAACAAAGTCAGCTTCACAACAAGCCGTTCAAGCAGGTTGTCAACGAAGTGCTTCGTCGCGGAATGGCACCCGGCTCAAAAGTTACCACATCACCAATATTTCGGATTGTTCCGAATCGCAGCGGACTTTTTCCGGGTGTGGACCCAAGGAAACTCAATCAGCTCAACGACCAGCTCGAGGCTGAGGACTTTGCCCACGAAAGCGCCACATGATCATACCGGATATCAACCTTCTGGTTTATGCCTACAACGATGGCATACCTTACCATAATGCGGCCAGACAATGGTGGGAAGGATTGATCAACGGCAGAGAAAAAGTTGGAGTGCCATGGGTCGTATCGACTGGATTCGTGAGGTTGATGACCCATTCCCGTGCGCTGACATTTCCCATGTTCCCTTCGCAAGCCGTTGATTGTGTGATGGAGTGGTTTCGCTATGCCCACGTGACTTCGGTCAACCCCGGCACCGAACACCTGATCCACCTGCGGCGGAATCTTGACGCAGCCGGTGCCGCCGCGAACCTCGTGACCGACGCGCATATTGCTGCCCTGGCGATAGAATACCAGGCAGAGGTGCATTCCAACGACACGGACTTCAGCAGATTTCCCGGTCTCCGATGGCGTAACCCGCTCTAACCAGGAACATCATCCGACTTTTCCTGCATCGGGTCCCGCGGTTACAGGAGTTGAGAGTCCCGCCCAGCAACTGCCTCAAATCACTGAAAGGAGACCGACAGGGTCAGCACCGTATTCGAATCAACGACCAATGGCGCATCTGTTTCCAGTGGAAGAACGGTGATGCGTGGGACGTTGAAATCACCGATTATCACTGAGGGATACCGTCATGACGAAAACGCTCGAACCGATTCATCTAATTGAGAAATTCTTCGCGAGGAGTTTCTGAAGCCCATGGGGATCAGCATCAATCGTCTGGCACGGGAGATGATGGTGCCGCCAGGGCGCATCAGCGAGATGGTTAATGGGAAGCGGAGCATCTCTGCGGATACCGCTCTGCGACTCGGTCGCTTTTTTGGCGTTTCAGCCGAGTTGTGGCTAGGACTCCAAGCCGACTATGACCTGCGGGTCGCCCGCCGTGCCATCGGTCCTGAAATCGAAAAATGCGTCCATCCCTACGTTGCAGCCTGAGGCCAAGCTTGGCTCGGTTTCGACGGATGACAAAATTCACGACATCTCGACAAGTCGTTCAAGCAGGGCGTCAACGAGGTGCTTCGTTGCGGTATGGCGTCCAGATTAGAAGCGACCGAACCGCCAAGATTCCGGATTGTACCAAATCGAAGCAGATTGTTCGCCGGCATGGACCCCAGGACGCTCAATCAACTCAACGACCAGCTCGAGGCCGAGGACTTTGTGCGCGAAGGCTCAACATGAATGAGCTGGACTGCTCCGTCATCTGATGGGGCAAGGCAAGAGAGAGTTGACGTTCAGTGATGAAGCCGGAGAAGCCACGGTGAAGTTACGGAACTTGCCGGTAGTAATCCGCTGGCTACGGTAAATCTCGACCACGCCCCTTGCTCGAAGATTGGCTCGGTCTGGTTCAGGCTCCTGCAGTTCAGCCATGCTAAGCAGCGACCGCACCACATCCATACGCAAAGGAACCTCCCAAATTGGCCAAGTAAACCAAACAGCGTCGTAATGTTGCAAAAAGCCTGTTGTTCGAAGCCATCGTCCTTTGGGAGCGGTCGGTAGGAGCGGCAATGCTTCAATGGCAAGGCGGTTGGCCCCTCGCATCGTCCGTATAGGATCATCAGATGGGTCTTTCCAACGCAAAGCATACCGACGGTCATCCACAGGATCCCAGCGTAGACTCGGTCTTTCATCTGCATATTGCCACGGAAGAAACAGCGACGTACGTAAATGGTCTCGCTCTGTGATTTTCACGAGATCTTGCATGGAGCCAAGAAAATGTTGATGGCCTGCTCCGCTCATAGTTCGCAACGCGGTGTCTTGAATAATCGGTTTTTTGTCGGAAATGGGAAGGCTCTCGCAACCAAAGGCAGCTATAAAGTCAGCTTCGTGCCGGTCGGCGAGAGTTGCTGCTGTTTGGGCTTTTTCGGTTTCAACTCTATATTGTTTGCAACTGATGTTGAGATTCTTGTAGAACTTCAGGATACGTTGGTCCTTCATTTTCTCGAGAGCGGGCATCAACAAGTCAATCAGGTCGTCCTCCGAAAGTTGATCGTTGCTGAAAAGTTTGGGTATCCATATGCCGTCACACAGGCGCCATTGAAGGCGCCAATTGAATGAAGGGGAAGCATCAGTGACAACTCTCAGCGTCCCGACCGCAGCCAGGAACCCAAGCAGGTTACTCCCGTCAAGCCCGTTCAGCACAAGCCCTGGGGGTAATTCGCTCACCGTCACCGTCATCGTGCGTTTCCTCCCATTCGCTCCGTCTCCAATCGGCCAGTCGCAACAGAGCTTCCAGCCAAGCCAAGCCCCACCAGCCATAACGTCGTGTCAGCCGCCAATAACGGTCTGCGACCCCAGAATCGAGGCGTTCGAGCCAAGTGGGGCCGGACCAAGCCATCTTCGATCCGTTCAATTCATACTCGACAGACATATCCTGCGTATCAACCACCACTGGCGCAAAGGGCCGACAGTATCCATGATGGCTAGCTACCAAGTGAAGCACCAAGTCTCGCAATTCATCGCTTTCAGGCAAAAGCATCTGCCCGTTTTCGGCCAGACGTACCGAAAGGAGTTCATGCCGACCCCCTTGCGGATAGCCGGAAGCCGTGTGGGCGCGATGGCGAGCTGCGCGGGTCTTGGGCATTTGCGAAGATTTGGCAAGAGGCTCCCCACCCAGCCAAGGGACACCGCCTCGTAACATGGCCTGGAATCGCGGGTCGGCCTTACCCAGGTCGTGCAGCAGGCCGGCGCGAGCAATGGCCTCAGCCAAATCTTCCGGCAGTCCGCAACACACAGCATGACGACGGGCAAAGGCCTCGACGCCGGGAAGATGCTTGTCAAGCCGGACAGGTTGCCCATTCC
>RKRZ01000194.1 GCA_007571105.1 Gammaproteobacteria bacterium | reverse complement strand
AGTTCAAGCAGGACATGAAGCAGGAGATGACGGAATTTAAGCACGAGGTACGACATGAGATGGTGCAGATGGAGAAACGTCTCGATGACAAGTTGGAGAAACGTGAACAGGCTCTGGAGATCCGTTTGACTGAAAATCTCACCGAGAAATTGACCAACCGACTGACCATGCGGATGTTCGCCATGCTGAGCCTGTTTTCAGTGGCGTTCGGCACGATCTTCAGTTTCCTTGTAAAAATCTGAAGACTTTTTGCGGGGTGATTGCCGATCTTGCGGCGGTGGCGTGAAGCCATGCCGGCTGCCTGAAAGTCCTGATGCTTCCTGATTTTCAGTATAATTGCGCGCCATCGCAGGCCATAGAGCTGGCGAAATTCGCGTCTTTCAGTCAACCAGGCGCGCGACGGGTGCCTCAGGGTTGTCCGCGCTGATTGGAGACAAGTTGATAACCCACTGGCCTGACTGGCGCACGCGCGCCCGGTTCGGGCTGAATCTCAGGAGGGCTGTTGATGCCACGCGCCACTTTGCGCGAGATGTTGGAGGCCGGAGTTCATTTCGGACACCAGACCCGTTATTGGAACCCTGCCATGGCGCCGTATATTTTCGGCGAGCGCAACAAAATACACATTCTCAATTTGGAAATTACTCAGCGCTTGCTGGACGAAGCGGCCGGTGCGGCGCGCCAGTTTGCGGCTGAGGGCAAAACCATCCTGATCGTCGGAACCAAACGTTCGGCGCAGGATATTGTTCGGGCCAAGGCTCAGGAGTGCGATATCCCCTATGTGACGCATCGCTGGCTGGGGGGGACGTTGACGAACTTCCACACGGTGCGCAATTCAGTCAAGCGCCTGCAGGACTTGCGCCGGATGGAGTCCGAAGGTTTGCGCAAGCGGCTCAGCAAAAAAGAGGCGCTGCGACTGGACCGGGAACAGATGAAACTTAACCGCAGCCTCGGCGGCATTGAGCATATGGAGCGGTTGCCGGATGCGCTGTTTGTGATTGACGTGCGCTATGAGAACATTGCGGTGCGCGAAGCGCAGCGTTTGAATATTCCGGTGATTGCGGTGGTCGACAGCAACAGTTCTACTGACGGAGTGGATTATGTCATTCCGGGCAACGACGATGCGATCCGCTCGGTTCAGCTCTACATGAACGTTATCTGTGACGCCATCATGGAAGGTCGCCAGCAGGCGCTGGAAGAAAGTACCGCGGTTCAGGTGGAGGTGCGACCCAAGGCATCCTCAGAGCGCAAGGGCAAGCGCGCCACCCTGCGTGCCCGTCCGAAAGAAGACGGGGACGGGGAGCAGGCTCTCAAGGAAGAAGCGGCACAAGAGAAGCCTGAGGAGGAGGAAGAAGAGTCTGCTGTCGAAGAATCGGAAAGCGAAGAGGTAGCCGAGAGCACGGCTGAAGAGTTGGTGAGTGAGCCCGAGGCTGAGAGTGAGACTGATGAAAAGGCAGCTGATGCGTCTGAGGCGCCGTCTGAAGCAGAACCGGAAGAAGCGCCGGATGCGGAAGAAGAAAAGGAGGATGCGGCATGAGCGTCAGCGCACAACTGGTCAAGGAGCTTCGCGAGCGCACCGGCGTTGGCATGATGCAGTGCAAGAAGGCGCTGATTGAATGCGAGGGCGATCTGGAGGCTGCCGAACGACACTTGCGCACGACGGGTCAGATGCAAGCGGACAAAAAATCCTCCCGCATTGCTGCGGAGGGCGCAATTCTGCTGGCGCAGACGGACGATGGTTCGGCCGCGTTGTTGATGGAAGTCAACAGCGAGACAGATTTCGTGGCCAAGGATGAGAACTTTCTGACGTTCGCCCAAGATTGCGCGGATGCCGCGCTTGCTTCCGGGTTTGCGGAGGTGGAAGAACTGATGGCGCAAGGCTTTGAGGAGCGGCGCCAGGAGTTAGTCTTGAAGCTTGGCGAGAACATCCAGGTGCGGCGTCTGACTCGCATCGAAGCGGAAGGCGGCATGTTGGGATGTTATGTGCACAACCGCCGCATTGGGGCGGTGGTGCTGCTGGAAGCCGATTCAACGGAGTTGGGTCGCGGTTTGGCCATGCACGTGGCGGCGTTCAATCCTGTGTGCGTCTCGGATGCGGACGTGCCTGCAGAATTGCTGGAATCTGAGCGGGAGGTTCTGGTTGCGCAAGCCCAGGATTCTGGCAAGCCACCAGAAATCATTGAAAAGATGGTCGAGGGCCGGTTGCGCAAATACCTTTCCGGAATTACCTTGCTCGGCCAGTCCTATGTGTTGGATAATGACGTCACGGTCGGCAAAGTGCTGAAAGCGGAAGATGCGTCTGTGCGCGCGTTTGCGCGCATGGAGGTAGGCGAAGGCATGGAGAAGAAGCAGGAAAACTTTGCCGAGGAAGTCTACGCCCAGGCCGAGAAGTTCGACAACGACTAATCCCCCATCGCCATGTCAGCCGCTTACCGCCGCGTTTTGTTGAAATTGAGCGGCGAGGCGTTAATGGGCAAGCGTGCGCAAGGCATTGACACGCAAACCGTCCGCAAATTGGCCGACGATATGGCGGCCGCGGTCGCGGTGGGTGCGCAAATCGCGGTGGTGATTGGCGGCGGCAACCTGGTGCGCGGCAAAGGCCTGGAAGGCGCTGGCATCGAGCGAGTCACCGCGGATCATATGGGGATGCTGGCGACATTGATCAATGCTTTGGCATTGCAGGATGCCATCGAGCAGCACGACATCAATTGCCGCGTCATGTCGGCGATTCCGGTGCCGCAAATCTGCGAGAGTTACATCCGCCGCCGCGCCATGCGGCATTTGGAGAAAGGCCGCCTGGTTATTTTTGCCGCCGGCACCGGCAGTCCGTTTTTCACGACCGATTCGGCGGCAAGCCTGCGCGCCGTGGAGATTGACGCCGACATCCTGTTCAAGGCAACCAAGGTGGACGGGGTCTATTCCGGGGACCCGATGACGGATGCGGATGCGCAGCGCTTTGAGCAGATTCATTACGATGAGGTGCTGACGCGCAAACTGGAAGTGATGGATTCGACGGCGCTGGTGTTGTGTCGGGATCATCGCATGCTGGTGCGTGTGTTCAACGTGTTTGAGCCGGGAGCCCTGGTGCGCGCGATTCAGGGCGAGGCTGTCGGCACTTTGGTGGATTCGGAGGCCGCCCATGCGTGAAGAGATTCTGGAAGACGCCCACGATCGGATGCAGAAAAGCCTGAATATCCTGAGTGAGGCTTTGACGCGCATTCGCACGGCACGGGCGCACCCGAGCCTGCTGGACTCAATCCGGGTGGATTACTATGGCGTGGAGACGCCGATCTCCCAAGTGGCCAGCATTACGGTCGAGGAAGGGCGCACGCTGGTCATTCAGGTTTGGGAGCAGGGAATGGTGGAGGAAGTCGAACGTGCGTTGACCACCTCCAAACTGGGGATTACGCCGACGACAGCGGGCACAGTCGTGCGCTTGCCCATGCCGCCGCTGACTGAAGAGCGTCGTCGTGAGCAGGTTCGGGTGGTGCGCGATACGCTGGAGGAAGCCCGGGTATCGATCCGCAACGTGCGTCGCGACGCCAATCAGATGCTCAAGGATCTGCTGAAGGAAAAGGAAATTACCGAAGATGAAGAACATCGGGATCAGGAGGCTGTGCAGAAGCTGACCGACGAGTCGATTCACGAGGCGGAGGCGTTGGCGGCGGAGAAGGAAAAAGCACTGCTGGAAATCTGACGACTGCGGTGGGCGCTTCTTCTGCACAATCCCGGCCCCTGCCAGCGCATGTGGCCCTGATTATGGATGGCAATCGGCGCTGGGCGCAGTTGCGCAAGCGTTCGCATGAAGAGGCTTACCGTGCCGGCATGGAGGCGGCCCGACGACTGATCGAGCATGCCGCCGAACGCCGGATTCGCGTGCTCACCTTATTCACCTTCAGCAACGAGAACCGCAATCGCCACCCCCAGGAAGTTGCCCTGCTGCTCCGTTTGTTTGGCGAGGCATTGACGGAACAGGCGCAGGAATTGCTGGAAAATGGGGTGCGGCTGCGTTTTCTGGGAGAAATTGAGCGCCTGGCTCCCGAATTGCGCCGGCGGATCGAGCACCTAGATGATCAGGCGCCGTCGGAGCCCGGGCTGACCGTGTGTGTGGCGATGTACTACGGCGGTCGCCAGGATTTGTTGCAGGCGGCGGCACGCTGTCAGGATGATGGCGTCGAGGTGAATGAAGCCGCGGTAGACGAGCGCCTGAGCACCGCCGGTTTGCCGGAGCCTGATCTGCTGATCCGAACCGGCGGAGAATGCCGTCTCAGCAACTTTCTGCTGTGGCAGATGGCGTATACTGAACTTTACTTCACAGACACCTTATGGCCGGACTTCGATGAGACGAAATTTGATGCTGCCTTGGAGTGGTACGCCCACCGGGATCGACGATTCGGAGTGAGCGGCGCATGACGGCTTCAACACGCCGGGTGGTGACTGCGCTGGTGCTGGTGTCGGGAGTCGCAGCGGCTCTCTGGGCTCGCGAATATGCCGACTTTCGTTGGGGCTGGGAAGGGATGCTTGCGGTGATCGTGCTGTTGGCGTTGTGGGAATGGGCCCGACTGCTTGGCCGCACGCCAGTTCAGATTGCAGGACTTCTTGCTGCCGGCCTGATCGCTTTGGGCTTGATCGAGCGGCTTTCGCCGGAGGATTTTGAGGTTCTTTTGTGGATTGCCACCGGAATATGGGGAGTGTTTCTGTTGCGCCTGACGCTGCCGGTTGGTCTGAATCTTTTGGATCGCGTGTTGTTTGCATCCTTAGGCTTGGTGGCGCTGCCGGTGACCGCCTGGCTCCTGATGCGCATGCCCGGCCTTGAAATCGTGGTGTTGCTGGTCTGGGTGGCGGCTGCAGATACGGGCGCGTATCTGATTGGGGGGCGTTACGGGAAAACTCCGCTTGCGGCGGAAATTTCTCCGAACAAGACCCGCGCGGGGCTTATGGGAGGTTTGGGGGCCGCGGCACTGAGTGCGGTGCTGCTGGCTTGGGTCCTGGGCCTTGATTTCGGCGGCTGGTTTCTGTTTCTGGCGCTGGCCGCCTTGTGCGCATGCTTTTCCGTGATTGGGGACCTTGCCGAGAGTCTGCTCAAGCGTCGGGCCGGGGTCAAGGATAGCGGCGCGTGGCTGCCAGGCCACGGGGGCGCGTTGGATCGGATCGACTCATTGCTGGCTGCGACGCCGGTGTTTGTTCTTGGTATGCCGGCGGTTCGGCCGCTGGTGGGAATGTCATGAGCGCGATGCAGTTGACGGTGTTGGGTGCGACCGGAACGATCGGCGTCAATACGTTGGATTTGGCGTCCCGGCATCCGGATCTGGTGGAAGTGTATGCATTGACGGCGTATTCCCGCCATGAGCGCTTGCTGGAGCAATGTCGGGAGCACCGCCCGCGCTATGCGGTGGTGGTGGATGCGGACGGGGCGAAAGAGTTGCAGGCTGCCGTGCGGCGCGAATCTTTGCCGACCAAAGTGATGGCGGGGGAAGAAGCCTTGTGTGATTTGGCGGGCGATACCGGGGCGGATTGCGTGATGGCGGGCATTGTCGGCATCGCCGGCATGCCGCCGACGCTGGCGGCGGCGCGGGCCGGTCGGCGCGTGTTCCTGGCCGG
>RKRZ01000104.1 GCA_007571105.1 Gammaproteobacteria bacterium | reverse complement strand
CACGAAATTGCGAACCACACTAACAGGAAAAGAGGCGTTTGTGTGAATAAATGGTCGGCAAATTCCGACCATTTTTTCTCATTTACTATCAATGGCTTATGAAGGCGGGTTGTGGATAACTTTTGGGTCTGGAGAACCCTTGCTCCTCACAAAACAGAACCGCCCCCAGAAAATCAGGAATGCTCGCGTTCCTGTAGCCGCCCGGCAGGCGCGACTCAATTTGAGCCGTGAATCACGCCTCGGTCGTCTGCTGGTCTGCCGACTCACCAAGTAAATCATTCATCCGCTGAACAAAGGCAGAAGGGTCCTCCAGCATCATGCCTTCCGCAAGCGACGCCTGATCAAACAGCCACTGTGCCCAAATCTCAAAACGCCCCCCGTCCTGCTGCATGCGCTGCAGCAAAACATGTTCGGGGTTAATTTCCAACGTCAATTTCGGAGTGGGAACATCCTGACCCTGACGGCGCAGCAGATCCTCCACGAATGGCGACACGTCCCCTTCGCTGCGCACCAGACAACTCGGGGAATCCGTCAGGCGCGTCGAGCGGCGCACCGTCTCTACCCGATCGCCCAAGGCAGACTTGATTTTCTCGCACAATTCATCCTCTTCCGGCTCCTCGGCATCCGCGCTCTCTACCGGCTCGCCCGGCAACTCCAATTCTCCCCGAGACACGGATTGAAATGACGTATCCTCGTATTGGTGCGCCCAACTCATGACCCATTCGTCCACCGGGTCCGTCAACAACAACACCTCGATGCCGCGCTCACGAAAAACCTCCAGGTGCGGGCTGCTTTGCGCCGTGGCCAGATTCTCGGCAACCAGGTAGTAGATCTTCTCCTGGCCGTCCACCATGCGGGTGCGATAATCATCCAATGTGGCCACAGGAGTATCGATGGCCTGCGTGGTGCGAAAACGTGACAATTTCAGGATCCGATCGCGATTGTCTCCGTCCTCAACCACGCCTTCCTTCAGCACCGCGCCAAACATGTCCCAGAATTTCGCGTACGCCTCCTCGTCTTCCTTGCCCAACTTCTCCAGCATATCCAAGACTTTTTTCACCGCCATGCCTTTGATGGTCTCCAAAGTCTGGTTGTTCTGCAGGAGTTCACGTGAAACATTCAGGGGCAAATCATCCGAATCAATGACGCCGCGGATAAACCTCAGGTAGCGGGGCATCAGGGTCTCCGAATCGTCCAGAACAAACACCCGGCGCACATAAAGCCGCACCCCGCCGCGCGGATTGGGATCCAGCAAGTCATACGGAGCCTGGCCCGGTACATACAGCAGCAGGTTGTACTCCTGGCGACCCTCGACTCGGTGATGCGTCCAACTCAGCGGTTCGACCGGATCGTGCGCAACGTGCTTGTAAAACTCAATGTAGTCTTCATCGCTAACCTCTTTTTTCGGCCGCGTCCACAGAGCACTTGCCTGATTGATCGTCTCCCAATCCTCGAGATTCGATTTGCCTTCCTCATCGAGCGTATGCATCCGAATGGGAAATGCGGTGTGGTCGGAATAGCGCCGGACCAAAGTGCGCAGCCTGTAGTCGTCCAAAAACTCCGTTTCCTCATCCTTCAGATGAAGGGTCACCGATACCCCGCGCGGCGCTTCGGACACCGAAGATAATTCGTAACCACTGGTGCCATCCGATTCCCAGCGCGTGCCCTGCTTACCGTCGGCACGTCGCGTCGTCAGGCTTACACGGTCGGCGACGATAAACGCAGAATAAAAACCGACTCCGAACTGACCGATCTGGCTGACATCGGCAGCTTTCTGCTCGCTCAGGGATTCCAGGAAGGCGCGGGTGCCGGATCGCGCGATGGTGCCAATGTTGTCGGTCACTTCCTTGCGGCTCATGCCGATGCCGTTGTCCCGAATCGTCAGCGTTCGCTCTTTTTCGTCGACTTCCAGGTGAATGGCCAGATCACTGTCTCCCTCATACAGCGCATCATCCTTCAAGGCTTCAAAACGCAGTCGGTCGAGCGCATCCGAAGCATTCGAGATCAACTCACGCAGAAAGATCTCCTTGTTTGAATACAGGGAATGCGTAACTAAATGCAGCAACTGGCCGACTTCCGCTTCAAAGGCGTGATGTTGCTTCTGGGGCTGCGTCATGAAATTGTCCTCCAACCTTCGGGGCTTCAGAGTATTTAATGAGGCAAAAAACTGATTTTTCAACTCCGTTTACTGCCCCGAATATAATGGAGGCTGGCGCCGTATTTCGTTATTGATGTCTGGATTCCACGCGACTGCCACCCCGTTTGATTATCCGGAAACCCGGATGGTGGAGGCTTCTCTTGGCCACTACAGCGATGCCGAGCGACCGCAACTGATGGAGCGCGCGCAGGAATTGCTGGCACGCGAAGATGCCCTTCTGGTCGCCCATTACTACACTCATCCGGATCTGCAGACTCTGGCAGACATCAGTGGCGGCACGGTTGCCGATTCCCTTGAAATGGCGCGGTTCGGTTCGGCTTCAGATGCCAGCACCCTGATCGTCGCCGGCGTGCGGTTTATGGGCGAGACTGCCAAAATTCTGAACCCGGAAAAACGTGTGCTGATGCCGACGCTGGAAGCGGAGTGCTCCCTGGACCTGGGCTGTCCTATTGAGCCGTTCACGGAATTTTGCGATGCACATCCGGATCGGGAAGTCGTGGTCTATGCCAACACCAGCGCCGCGGTCAAAGCGCGAGCGGACTGGGTGGTGACTTCCAGTTGCGCGGTGCGCATCATTGCCCACCTGATGGATCGGGACCAGAAAATCCTATGGGCGCCGGACCGGCATCTCGGCCATTACCTGCAGCGCGTCACCGGCGCGGATATGGTTCGCTGGGACGGGCATTGCGTCGTGCATGATGAATTCAAGTTCCGCGCGTTAGGAGATTTGGCCGAACAGCATCCGGAAGCGGCAATTTTGGTGCATCCGGAATCTCCCGAAGAGGTAATTGCCATGGCCGACGTGGTCGGCTCCACCACACAATTGATTCAGGCGTGCCAGGACTTGCCCAATCTGAGTTTCATCGTCGCTACCGATCGGAGAATTTTTCACAAGATGCAGCAGGCAGCGCCGGACAAGCTTTTGCTGGAAGCGCCGACCAGCGGCGAAGGAGCAACGTGCAAAAGTTGCGCCCATTGCCCCTGGATGGCCATGAACAACTTGTCCGGTCTGATTGAGGTGCTGGAGAATGGCGGCAATGAGATTCACGTGGATGAGACGATTCGTCAACAGGCCCTGCGTTCCACCCGGCGCATGATGGAATTCACCGCGCATTGACGCTAGGCAATATCAAGCGGGTCCACATCCAGCCACCACTGCATGCCGCGGGTGGGCCCCAAGCCATCCAGACACGCATCCAGACAACGCTCCAGTGCCTGCCGGGAGCGGGAGCGCAAAAGGAGTTGCGCGCGCCATTCTCCCGCCATGCGCGGCATCAGCGCGGGCGCGGGCCCCATCAATGAAATGCCGGGAGCATCCTTGATCTGCTCCGCCAGACTGTTCAGGAAAGCCTCAGCCTTATCGTAGTCCTTGTTGTGCCGCGCCTGAAATAAGGCCCAGCGACAATACGGAGGCAGATTGAGTCGGCGGCGGTCTTCCCGCAACTTCCCCAGCCACGTTTCGTAGTCATCCTCCAGAAGCTGCCGCAACATTGGATGCCGCGGCAGGCAGGTTTGCAGCATCACACGTCCGGCTTTCATGCGACGCCCGGCACGTCCGGATACCTGCACCAGAATCTGGGCGAGATGCTCTGGCGCACGAATCCGCGGACTGAAAAGCTGGCGGTCGCTGTTGATGATTCCTACCAGCGTGACATTGGGGAAATCGTGCCCCTTGCTGAGCATTTGCGTCCCGATCACAATGCGCCACTCTCCCCGGCGTGTCTGTTCCAAGGTCGCCTCCAACTCTCCGCGACGGCGGATATTGTCTCGGTCGAGACGAAGGATCGGACAGCCGGGAAACTCATCGCGCAAGCGTTCCTCTACCCGTTGGGTTCCCTCCCCAAGCAGCGTGGCGCCCTGTTCAATCAGACTACCCACCGATTTGCTGAAACCACAGTGATGGCATTGCAATCGGCGTAAGTCGAGATGATAAGTCAGGCACACGTCGCAGGCAGGGCATTGCTGCGGCTCCTGGGATTGCGGTGCGAGCAGTGCCGGAGCAAAGCCGCGGCGATTCAAAAACAGCAATGCCTGCTCGCCTCGGTCCATGGTCTCCCGCAAGGCCTCCATCAGGGGTTCGCTCAATCCTTCGGTGGCCGGGTTGCGCATCAGATCAATAATCTCGGTACTCGGCAGGCGCGAAGGTCCCGCGCGATTCGGCAGACGGATGTGTCGGTATTTTTTGTCCAGAACATTGCGCCAGGTCTCGATGGATGGCGTCGCCGTCCCCAGAATCACCGGAATATCTGCCCGGTGCGCCCGATAAATCGCCACATCGCGCGCGTGATAGCGGAAACCTTCCTGTTGCTTCAGCGAGGCATCATGTTCCTCATCAATCACGATCAACTGCAAATTCTGAAAGGGCAGAAATACTGCAGAGCGGGTTCCCACCACGATGTCTGCCTGTCCCTCCTGGGCCAACAGCCAAGCCAGATAGCGTTCGCGGGGCGTACATTCCGAGTGGGACTCCACGATGCGCGTCGTCTGATCTCGCGCCAATCGATCACGCAGTTGTGGCACGAGCCCGATCTCCGGAACAATCACCAGCACCTGTCCGCCGCGCTCCAGCACGGATGCGATGACGGCGCGGTACACCTCCGTCTTGCCGCTTCCTGTCACGCCATGCAGCAAACTGCAACTATAGGAATCCAGGCAATTTCGAAACTCCTTGATTGCACTGCGCTGCCGAGGGTTGTGACCCACGTCTCCAGGAATGACGGGGGGTGGAGGCTCCGGCAATCCATACTCCGCCTCAACCAGTCCACTCTCGGCCAATGCCCGTAGCGGTGCGGCAGAGGTGGGGAATTCTCCGCGAAGTTGTTCCGTCGTCATTCCTTCCGGATGCTCCTGAAAGTATTGCAGCAAGGCAGAACGAATTCGCGCGCGGCGATGAGCCGCCAGGTCTTCTTGCCGGCCGGCGTCGGTTACTTTCCAGGTCGTCACACCAGAGAATTTCACGGGCTTCATTCGGCGCAACAATGCCGGCAAGGCCGTCTCGATCACCTGGCCGATGGGAAACTGATAGTAATGCGCGGCCCACACCAGCAACTCCAACACTTCCGGCGTAATTTCCGGAGTGTCGTCCAGCACTTTCGAGATGCGCTTGAGTTTGAACCCGCCCTCGGAAGATTTGCGGTGCTCCAACACGATCCCAAGTCGGTTGGTGCGACCGAACGGGACCTGTACACGCGTGCCTGGAAGCGGCAACAAATCTGAGTCCGATGGCAGATAATCAAAGCCATGGCGAATCGGCGCCTCGACTGCGACGTGCAAACAAAAATCGGACACGGGACAAATATCGGCAACGGTGGCGTGGCATGAATTTTATGTCACACTCTAAAGCCTGCCGAATGCGCATTGAGGCCAGGCGTGACTGTGCGGAAACATAAGAAATCCTTTGAACTAAATTCCTGAATCATTGTGGATAACTATGGGGATAAGCATAGGGG
>RKRZ01000136.1 GCA_007571105.1 Gammaproteobacteria bacterium | reverse complement strand
GCTTCAGAGAGCGGGGTGTGCCGGCGATTGATGCCGACACTTTGGTTCGCGAACTGACCGCACCGGGGCAGCCACTGCTTGCGGCTCTTCTTGATCGGGTTGGCGCCTCATTTCAAAACGAAGACGGCTCCCTGAACCGGGCGCAGTTGCGCATGCAATTGTTTCAGGATGAGACTTTGCGCCGGAACGTGGAGGACCTGCTGCATCCTCCGGTACGCGAAGAGATTCGCCGATGGTTTGCCGAGCAACAGGCGCCGCTTGCCGTGGCGGTTGTGCCTTTGCTGCTTGAGGCCGGCTGGCATAATGAAGTAGACCGAATTGTGGTCGTGAATTGTCCGGCTTCCGTACAGCGCGAACGCCTGCAACACCGGGAAGGAATCGGCGCAGCACTGGCCGAAGCGATTCTGTCGTGTCAGTTATCGGAAGCCGAACGCGTGCGTCAGGCCGATGATGTCTTGGAGAACAACAGCACTCGGGATGATTTAATCCGGCAGATCGCAATCTTGCACGAAAGTTATTTACAGTTATGAGTACGCCGACGCTGTTTACGCGCCATCTGATATACGAACACGCCATCACCAAACGGATGCGCATCCTGGTCCGCGTGGATTATCTGGCGCGGCAGTTCGAATACCACAGCATGCAGACCTCGCCATGGGACATTCGTGCCGCCGTCACCGCGCTGCTGGAATTCAACAGCCTGCTGGAGCGCAACAACATGAAATCAGAACTGATGCGCGAATTGGAACAGCGCATCAGCTGGATCGAGATGCTGCGCGATGTCGATGGCGCGGACCAGGAACAACTGGACCATGTCATCGAGATCCATCAGGAATTGCTCAAAGAGGTCAATGCCATGCACTATCCGGCTGCCGAAGAGTTGTCCCGAAACTCGTTCCTAGATGGCATCGGGCAACGCATTCATCTGCCCGGCTGCACCAGCGAAACGGACCTGCCCCAATTCCACAAATGGCTCAATGATCCGCGCGTCAACCATGCGATCCTGCTGGAACAGTGGTTTCGCCCTTTTGCCACCATCCTCAAAGTCGCACGCATTCTGCTGGGGTTCATTCGCGACAGCGCACCTTTCCACCCCGTCGTGGCAACCAAAGGCTGGTTTGAGACACAACTCGACAGCAGCCGCACGCATCAAATGATCCGGGTAAAAATGAGCACAGACTCCAACCTCTTCCCTGAAATCAGCGTCACCAGCCAGTCCTGCGCTATCACGTTCCGCAATGGCGAGAATATGGAGAACCGCCCCTTTCAGACTTCCGAAGACGTCACATTCGATCTTTCTTGCTGCCTGTTTTAGGCGGCTACACCGACCCCAGTTCGCGAGATTCTCCCAGCCAGCGATGGGTCAGTTCGTCAACAGCTTCCGGCGCATGCTCCATAAATTCGCGCGTCAGCGCCGCGATGCGCTGCAACTGCCGCTCATCGCGGGATAAATCGGCGACACGAAACACCATCTCCCCGGCCTGGCGCGCACCAAGCAATTGACCCGGCCCGCGCAGGCGCAGGTCTTCGCGAGCAATCTCGAAGCCGTCATTACTTTCGCGCATGATGCGAATCCGCATGCGCGCCCCTTCTGTCAACGGCGGCTTGTACAACAGCACACAACTGCTTTGCTGCGTACTGCGCCCCACCCGGCCGCGTAACTGATGCAACTGCGCAAGACCCAGACGCTCGGCATTCTCGACCACCATCAGGGAGGCATTCGGCACATCCACGCCAACTTCAATCACGGTCGTCGCAACCAGCAGCTGCAATTCGCCACTCTTGAACTGTTGCAACGCACGTTCCTTCTCCACCGCCTTCATGCGCCCGTGCACCAGACCGATGTTCAATTCCGGCAGCGCATCGCACAGGCGGCGCCAGGAACTCTCTGCCGCTTCGCATTGCAAAGCATCCGATTCCTCCACCAAGGTGCAGACCCAATACGCCTGCTGCCCCTGCAGGCAGGCATTGCGGATGCGTTCCATCAACTCCTCGCGCCGAGTCTCTGCCATTACCGCGGTTTTTACCGGCTTGCGCCCCGGCGGCAACTCGTCCAAATACGATGCCTCCAGTCGGCCGTAGACGATCATGGCCAAACTTCTCGGAATCGGCGTGGCCGTCATGATCAATTGATGGGGCCGCAATTCCCCTTGCGCACCCTTGCGCTGCAATTCCATGCGCTGATGCACGCCGAAACGATGCTGCTCATCAATGATTAAAAGCCCCAAACACTTGAATGACACGCCTTTTTGAATCAGCGCATGCGTGCCGACCACGATCGGCACCTGGTTCGTCCGGATTTGCGCGTAGATGTCTTCCTTCTGCTTCTTAGTCTGCGCACTCGACAAGTAAGTCACACCAATATCCAGTTCCTGCAGCCATTCGCGAAAACAGCGATAAAGCTGCTCCGCCAACAACTCAGTCGGCGCCATCACAGCCACCTGCATTCCGGAATCCACTGCGCACAAAGCGGCAGACACCGCGACGACAGTCTTGCCCGATCCCACGTCTCCCTGTAGCAGGCGCATCATGGGCTGATCGCGCAACAAATCCTGACGAATCTCGCGCACCACCCGCTCCTGCGCTTCCGTGAAGGCAAACGGCAGGCTCTCCCTGAATCGCCCAACCAATTCTTCCCCCTTAGTGATGGGCGGAGCCTGCTGGCGAAGCGCACGCTCGCGCATGCGTGCGAAACTCAATTGAAACGCGGCCAACTCCTCCAGAATCAGACGCTCGCGCGCCGGATCAGAATCCGACATGATGGCAGCAACATCCACCCCCTGTGCCGGAGTATGGAGATGCCGCAATGCGTCCACAAAACGCGGCAGATTCTCGCGCTCGAACAATTCCTCCCAGATCGGATGCTCCAGCAGCGTGCGGTTCTCTTCCGCCCACTCCAACGCACGAGCAATCAGTTTGCGCAAAGAGATCTGGGCCAATCCTGACGTCACCGAGTAGACCGGTGTCAGACACTCAAGATTCTGCGTGCTGCTGCTGTCCGTGAGAATGTCGTAATCCGGATGGAACATGCGCAATGCGCGACGATACAACTTGACTTCGCCAAAACAGCGCACCATCTGTCCGACCGCCAGTTGATCCTGCTGGAAGCGACTGAAACGCATAAAAAACAATTCCAGCGTCGCCCCCGAATCATCTTCGAGCATCACCCGCAGACGGCGTCCTCGATAAGTCTCAACTCGTGCCGAACGAACAAAGCCGACCACGCTGCAACGCTGATTCGGCTGCAACTGATCAATAGGAATGGTCCGTGTGCGATCTTCGTAGACGCGCGGCAAGTGCAACAGGAGATGATCAATGCGGCAGATTCCAAGCTTTTCAAGTTTTTCGGCGACGCGGGGACCGACGCCGGGGAGTGCCCGCAATGCTGCCTGCGCCGGGTCCTGTTCTGTGCTTGTTTTCGATGGCATTGCGGCGCTCAGTCGCGCCGCGCCAGAATTGCGTCCATTTCAACCATTGCCCCCTTGGGCAAGGCCGCTACCCCTACTGCCGCCCGTGCAGGATACGGTTCTGAAAAGTATTCCGCCATCACTTCGTTGACCAATGCAAAATGTTCTAAATCAACAAGATAAACCGTCAACTTCAAACAATCATCGAGGCTCAGATCGGCCGCGGCGGCAACCGCAGCCAAATTGTCAAAGACGCGGCATATCTGTGCGCGCATGTCCGGTCCCACCAGTTCCATGCTTGCCGGATCTAATGGAATCTGGCCCGACAGAAATACCAGGGATTCAGTTTGAATGGCTTGTGAATAGGCACCGATGGCAGCGGGCGCATCTTCGGTATGAATGGGTGTTCGGGTCATGGCCGTAAGGATAAAGTTATCTCGATTCGGTCGCTCATCTTACTAGCCGGACAATCGCTGCACTTTTCGCACATCCGACACGCTGCGAATAGCCTTGATGATGTCGTTCAAGTGTGCCCGATCACGAACGCTCAAGACAAAACCCAGACTCGTCGTTGTAAGGCCAGGGACTTCCTCCAGATTGACCCCTTCGATATTGCTTTCCAATTTTGCGATTTCAGCAGCAATGCGCGCAAGCAAGCCGCGGCGATTGTTGGTCGTCACGCGCAAAGCGACCGAATATTCCCCTTCAACCTTCTCGGCCCATTCGAAAGGAACCCATTGCCCGGATAGCTTGCGCCGAGTCTTGAGGTTGCGACAGTTTGTGCGGTGAATGACCAGGCCGTGTTCTGCCGAGGCCATTCCGATCACCGCATCGCCCGGAATCGGGCGACAGCACTTGGAAAAACTAACGGCCATCCCTTCGGTTCCCACCAAAGCGACCGGGGCATCTTCCTGGCGCCGCAGCACCCGCTTCCACCAGGTCGAGGATCCTTGCGGAAAGGCTGAAGCACCAGACAGATGATGCGCCGCAATCGGCGCCATGACTCGGCCAAGCCCGATGTCTCGAAATAATTGCTCCTCGTCCTCGATATCCAGAGTCTTGAGCACGTGCGCCAGCTGATCTGCCGGGACTTCCGAGAACCTCATCTCGAAGCGGTCCAGCGCCCGCTCCAGCAAACGTTCACCCAATTCAACGGCATGCTCTTCCTTCAAGCCTTTCAGATATTGGCGGATCGCGGTGCGCGCTTTTGCTGTTGCCGCAAAATCCAACCAGGCAGCTGTCGGCTGTCCGTGCGCCGCAGTGCTCGCCTCCACCATCTGGCCACTTTTCAACTCGGTGCTCAGCGGCATCGCATCGCGATCAATCTTGACCCCCACGCAGGTGTTGCCAACATCCGAGTGCACCGCGTAGGCGAAATCCAGTGCTGTTGATCCCTGCGGCAGACGCAAGATGTCCCCCTTGGGAGTAAACACATAAACCTCATGCGGAAACAAGTCCACCTTGACTTGTTCCAGAAACTCCACCGAATCCGGAGCCGCGCGCTGTAAGTCGGCAATATTCTGCAGCCAGCTTGCCGCGTGTGCCGGCAAGACCATGCCGTCCGTGTCCTTGTATTTCCAGTGCGCCGCCACCCCGCTTTCCGCGACGCGCTCCATATCCGCAGTGCGCACCTGCAACTCCAATGGCGCCGCACCCGGTCCATGCAAGGTCGTGTGCAAAGACTGATAACCATTGGCTTTCGGGATCGCAATGTAATCTTTGAATTTGCCGGGAATCGGCTTGTACAGGCTGTGCGCGACGCCCACCACCCGATAGCACTCATCCACGGTGTCCACAATCACCCGATACCCGTATACATCGAACACCTCACGGAAAGAGCGGCGTTTCTCGCGCATCTTGCAGTAGATGCTGTAGACACTCTTCTCGCGACTTTCCACCTGCGCGTTAATTCCCCGAAACCGCAAGTTATCCATCAGATTCTCGCGAACCTGCTCCATCTGCCGCCGCTGGCGCCCGAGTCGGTTTTGCATGGCGCGTTTCAGCACATCGCTGCGCATGGGCTGCAGAATGCTGAATGCGCGGCTTTCCAGTTCCTGACAAATAGCATTCATGCCCAAGCGTCGAGCAATCGGAACGTAGACTTCCAGAGTCTCACTGGCAATGCGGCGACGCTTCTTGGCTTCCAGCACATCCAAGGTGCGCATGTTGTGCAGCCGATCGGCCAGCTTGATCAGAATGACACGGATGTCGCGCACCGTCGCCAACATCATCTTGCGGAAGTTGGCGGCCTGCGCTTC
>RKRZ01000057.1 GCA_007571105.1 Gammaproteobacteria bacterium | reverse complement strand
CATTACGCCTCTGCCCAACGCCGCACACCTGGACGCCGAACCCACCCGGCCACGCAAATTGTTGTTGAACGCCAAAGAGATTGCTCACCTGCAGGGGACAGTAGATCGCAAGGGCTACACGCTGGTTCCGTTGTCACTTTACTGGAAGCGCGGACGGGCCAAACTTGTGTTTGCCCTGGCGCGAGGCAAACACAGACAAGACCGACGCCAGGAAATCAAGGAACGCGATTGGGCGCGCGACAAAGAGCGAATCATGCGCCACGCCAATAAAAACCGCGGGACTTGACTCCCGCGGAATCGGGATCCGCACTTGGGGCAGACAGAGCCCGCCCCATGCGCAAAACTGTCTACTTGCTGCAGGAATATGACGTCGTCGACACGTCAACTTTCTCCTTGACGGCCTCGACACACGCATCATAACTGGAATAAGTCCCTGCGGAATGCCGCTCATCCCCCATCCCGACCATGGCTTCCCATTCCTCTGCTTCTTGTTGCGATAGCCAATAGAAAAATCCTATCACGAGCGCGATGATCAGCCCGGTAATCACTTTGTCCATTTCAAATGGTCCTCCAAGAAAAATTTTCCAAGCCTTCACGTTCGCAAGGTTCGGAAGTGTGGCATTAGGTTAGCAGAATTCACGCGCCTTTGCTAGGGGAATTCGCAGGCGCCTCAAGTTGCGGACTGCTGAATCTGATCGACGAATTCCTGGTGCGCCCGCAATTCCTCCTCGCTTGCCGGCACCACCGGAATGTCCACTGCAGCAAGATCAACCCGGTGCGACACCGCGACCTCGGTCTTCAAGGTCATGTCCAACTGCCCGCCGGTCATCCGTAGATAGATCTGGGCCAGCAGTTGCGCATCCAGCAAGGCGCCATGCTTGTCGCGCTGCCGCCGATCGACCTTGTACAGATCGCATAACTGATCCAGGCTGTTGCCGCCGGGATGCATCTCTTTTGCCAACTCCAGCGTGTCCACCACTTTTTCACAGTAACTCTCGAAACTGTCTTCGTACCCCGCATTGCGCAATTCCCGATTCAGAAATTCCAGATCAAATTGGGCGTTGTGGATCAACACCTCCGCACCACAGACGAAGTCGAGGAGTTCTTCCGCGATCTCGGCAAATTTGGGCTCCCCCTGCAGCTGCTCTCGGCTAATGCCGTGGACCTCCTGAGCCTTGGGCTCAATGTCGCGTTCTGGATCCACATAGGACTGCAGGATGCGCCCGGTCAACTGCCGGTTCTCCATTTCCACGCAGCCGACCTCGATGATCCGGTTCTCATCACTCATGCCGGTCGTCTCCAGATCCAGCGTCACCTGCCGGCCTTGCGGCTGAAGTTCCAGATTCATGATTTCGTCAATCGGTCGATTGCTTCATTGGCCAGCGCGTCTGCACGCTCGTTGCCGACGTCTCCCGTGTGTCCTCGCACCCATTTCCACTGTACCTGATGTTTTGACACCAGCGCATCGAGTTGCTGCCACAGGTCCTGATTCTTGACCGGCTTGCCATGTGAATTCTTCCAGTTTTTTTTCTTCCAGGCGGGCATCCAGGAAGTCAGTCCATCCATCAAGTAGCGCGAATCCGTCACCAATTCGACTTGGTACGGCTCCTCCAAAACGTTCAAGGCTTCAATGGCCGCCATCATTTCCATCCGATTGTTGGTCGTCTCGGGATGCGCCCCCATCAACTCACGCTGCTGCCCTTCTTCGATCATCACGGCTCCCCAGCCGCCAGGACCCGGGTTGCCTCGGCATGCGCCGTCCGTATAGAGAGTCACCCGCTTCATGGTGCATTCGTCTCATTATATGCCCGCGTCGTCGGCTCCGCGCCAGCCAGCCCGTCCGGCAGTATGGCCGGCGCAATAGACCAGCGCTCGCGCACCGGCGTGATCGGGGCACGCATCTTGCGCGCACGCACACAACAGATGCCGCCAAAATGATTCCACTTCCAACTGGACTGTCCTTCCATCCTGCGCAAACTTCGCTGTACGAATTCATTCTGGACCGGAGGGCGAAAAGCGGCAAAGGCGTACGTCTCGATTTCAAGGTTCAGCACAGACAGCCAATCCCGCACTCTGGGAAGCCCGTAGAAATGGCGATTCCACGGAAACTGTCGGGGAATGAACAGGCGGCGCATGCCATAACAGCTCCACGGATTGAAACTCACCAGCACCAAACGACCATTGCCGACCAGCACCCGCTCCGCCTCACGCAACACCTGATGCGGATGATCGCTTAATTCAAGCGCATGAGCCAGTACCAGAAGATCGAGCGAGTTGGGCGCAACCGGCAGTGCATCCGGAGACCCATGAAACTGGCCGTGACGCATATCCGGCGACATCAGAAAATGTCGCCGCACATCTGAAGCCTCCAGCATTTCCGCATCCAACAGTCCCGGAGGACCGCAATACACGGCATCCTGACCCCATACCTCGACTTGCAACTGCTTCAGGTGGTGCTGAATCAATGCTTGAGAAGCATGGCCTGCACTGGTGGCATACCATTGATCCAATTGTTGATAGAGTTCTGCCTGGGACACCGACGTTCAGGGCGACAAGCGATCGATCCGCCAAGGCCCGTCTTCCTCTCGAGTGAAGCAGATGCGATCGTGCAGGCGGCACGGGCAGTTCTGCCAGAACTCAATTCGGTGGGGCACAAGCGCATAGCCGCCCCAGAAATCCGGGCGCGGCACATCTTGCCCTTCGAACTGTCGCTCCGCCTCCTCGTACTGTCGCTCCAGCTGGGCACGATTCACGACTATCTGACTTTGATGCGAGGCATAAGCCCCGAGACGACTGCTTCGCGGGCGAGTTGAGAAATACGCGGCGCTTTGCGGCGCACTTATCCGACGAACGGCGCCCTCCACCCGAACCTGCCGACCGGGGGGATTCCACCAGAATGTCAGAGCCGCCATTCCCCCTGCATCCAACTCCTGCGCCTTGGAGCTTGTGTAGTTCGTGTAAAACACGAATTGCCGCTCTATGAGTCCCTTGAACAAGACCATCCGCGCCCGCGGATGACCCTGCGCATCCACGGTCGCCAGATTCATGGCATTGGGCAGCGCACGGCCATCATCCGCCTGTTTGAACCAATCGGTGAACAAGGCAAAGGGATCGTCTCCCGCCAGTTCGCGCGTCAGATTGCCCTTTTCATTTTCATAAGTCATGCGGTATATTATTGCCGCTATCAGCTACCCCCTTGAAAATTTAGTGCCCCGCACATGAGTACCGAAACTCTGCTTACGTCCGCCGATGAAGGCGGTTACATCATTGCCTGGAAGTACAAATACAAGTTCGAGACCGGGCGTCTTGACGGCGAAATGACCTATGGCGAAGCCGTCAAGAAATGCGCCGAGTTGTGCGCCGAAGATCCGGAGAAAACATTCTGGCCGCACCGGCTTGAAGCCGACAGCGACTCCTTTGGGAAATTTCACAAGGCGCACTGACGATTTCGAAGACTTCTCCGGCTGCATGGCGCCTGTTTTTTGCGCTGTTCCCTAACGAAGGCGTACGCAATCATCTGATTCAGATTCAGCAGCGGATTGCGCCGCTTGAAGGTCGTCCCATCCACGCAGAAAACCTGCATTTGACCTTGCTGTTTTTGGGCAAGGTGGGCCCTGAATACGCATTCCGGCTTCAGGAACTTGCACGACACGCGGGGCAACTTGACTTTGAGATCTGTCTGGACAGGTTCGGGAGTTTCGGGAAAGGCGGCAAACGCACTTTGTGGCTTGGTCCCTCTGAAGTGCCCGAGGAATTGAAAAGCTTGCACCAGCACCTGAGTCGAGAAGTCGGCCGGATGGGACTGAAGATACGGCAGGAAAACTTCCGCCCCCATGTCACCCTGTTTCGGAAGGCCGCGAAAATCAGGCACTTTCCAGAAAGCCTGAGTGACGGATTCCACTGGCAGGCGAAATGCTGTGTTCTGGTGCGCTCACATCTGTCGCCGGGTGGCTCGCGGTATGAACAATTGTCATAGAAGGGTGATATGGATAATCTGCATGATGTCGAAACACTGTCGGAAAGATGAAAGAACAGTTGAATGTTTTCGAAGGCGACATTACGACGCTTGCCGTTGATGCAATCGTCAATGCGGCCAACAACTCTCTGTTGGGCGGCGGAGGGGTTGATGGAGCCATCCACAAGGCGGCAGGACCGGAACTATTAGAGGAATGCCGCACGCTTGGGGGATGTGAAACCGGAGAAGCCGTCATGACCCATGGCTACGCACTGCCTGCCCGGTGGATTATTCATACAGTCGGTCCAGTCTGGCACGGCGGCGACAAAAATGAGGACGGCTTGCTTGCTTCCTGCTACCGCAACAGCATCCATCTTGCCACAGAGCACAATCTGCAAACCCTGGCATTTCCTGCCATCTCCACCGGCGTATACGGATTTCCAGCAGACCGTGCCGCGCGCATAGCTGTTGAAACCGTTGCTTCGTGCCTCGCACAGCAGAATACCGTTCGTGAAGTTCTTTTCTGCTGCTTCAACTCCAACTCCGCGACATATCACAGGACTGCCATTGCGGCGCTCTAATCCCGTATAACGCAGGGTGGTAAATAGAATCGCGACAAGATCAACCGTAGTATAGGAATTGTGTAGCAAAATCTTGTGAAATTCGCCGCGAACTTTTATAGGGAAGTCCGGCTCGATGTTTGCTATTTGCCCCCCCTTTACACATCTTCTTCCTCCTGTCCTAATTCACTTTCCAAAATGACAGAAACGAGCGCCCGGCAGGGCAAAATGCGCCGCAGTCCTTGCGGGGCAAATGAATCTGTAACGACCCGTCGCGGAAATTCCTCGGCAACGTCGTGGGTTTGCCCCGCCCCCTGGGTTAGACGCCCAGCAAGCTGACGTGCTTGGTTTTTACAAATATTGGCCCTCACGGTTCTGGCAGGCTTCTCGTCCGGCGCGCTGGCGCAACAACCTCCCGAGCCACCACGCAATTTCAAGACCATTGAATACGACCCAAGCGCGAACTCCCTCGATGTCGCCTTCCAGCAAAACGGCGGCACGACCAACTTCTCCTACTCCTTCAGGGCCTGGATGGAGGACGACCCCCAACCGGACACCTGGACGGGTCTTACCGTGACAGGCACTTCCCGCAACTGGGTGTATAGCACCTTTCCTTCCATCAGCGGGCAAGGCGATTGGATTGTTCGGCTGCGTAGCTGCGGAACATCCGGCGGATGTGTCCACTTGCCGGTCAAGCGGCTTGTACAAGATGTCGATCGGCTCGGATGATGCGGCGGCTCCGGAACCGGGCAAGCCTGCGCTGCATAGCTTCAGCCAGAAGATCTATGTGAAGTGGATTAAGATCGTCGGGGTGTCAAACTCGTTGTTTGTCACCCTTGGCCTGTGGTCAAGGCAACCCGGATCCTCCGCGGGATAACTTGCTGATGGCGAATACAACAGCCTATCGCAACGCGTCGGATAACTTACATAACGGCGGGAAAAATCCACTGCTGGTAGGAAACGCGACGCCGGCCTGAAGGCCAGCGTAGAAACCGCCTCTCTCGCCCTGGGCAACAACCGCGCTCGGAATACATGCCAGCGCAGTGCTCAGGATAGTGACTACGGCGTACCGGCGGAAGTTGTATAAAGTGCTCATGTTGACGATTCTACCGTGCAGCAGTTTTTAGCACAGCAGGTTTATTTAGGTTTGAGTGCAATGGTGAATTAGGCCTCGGACCCATAAAGTAA